>JBDSEX010000010.1:0-3136 GCA_039919835.1 Luteimonas sp. | reverse complement strand
CCAGTGCGTCGAACGCGATGATGGGCATGCAGATCCGCCAATGATGTCCGGTTGCCGCATGGCTGCGGGCAACCTGGGTTTTTTAACGAAGTTCTTACATGACCACGCCGAGAAGCCGGATACTGGCTGTTCCCGGCTTTGTTGCCGAATTGTGTCACGCCGCCGCCCATGTCCGCCCACGCCTTCCGTTTCGACAGCACGCGTTTCCGCAACGCCTTCGCACCGCGCAAGCCGCGTCATCCGCTCATGCGCCTGGCGTTGGGACTGCTCGGTGTCGGATTGCTGTTGGTGCTGGTGTTCTTCAGTCTATTTGTCGGTGCGGCGATGATCGCGGGCGGTCTGCTCTACCGGCTGGTGCGGCAACGCGGCACGCATGTCGCGCGCGACATGCAGATCGTCGATGCGGATTACAGCGTGGTGCGCAAGACCACACCGGTGCTGCCGCTGTCGCGTTGAGTGCATTTGCCAGGATGACGACGATTCAAACGCACAGGGATTCCGCTTGGTAGAAGCGCTCGACCTTGTGCGTCCGGCACTCTGGCTAGCGCGGACCGTATGGTGGCTCGGCTGGGAGGTCATGGTTCGGACCGTTGGCTGGTCCATTGGCTGGCTTGCCTGGCGCGTTGTGACGCTGGGCCGATTTCCCGACACGGGCTTCAGGGAACTTGACGAGACTTCAGACTCGGCCAGCATCCTCGTCGAGCTGCCAAGTTTGGCTGTGCTCGCCTGCATCATCTTGAGCCTCGCGCGACACGTTCCAATGTGGTGATGGCCGCCCGGCAACTCCTTGAAGCTGAAGTTGCTTGGCGTCCTTGTTTTACGACCGCGTCAATCACGGAGATCGCAATGCCCGATGTCATCCCCTGCCCGCCGCAACCGCGCATCCCCGTGCGCGGCGGCGGCACGTTCCCAGTGCGCAGGATTTACTGCGTCGGCCGCAACTTCGCCGACCACGCCCGCGAGATGGGCGCTGCGGTACCCGCATCGAAAGAAGATCGCGGCCAGCCCGTGTTTTTTCTGAAACCGGCCGATGCAATCGTCATCGACGGCGTCGTTCCCTATCCACCCGGTACACGCGATCTGCATCATGAAGTCGAGCTGGTCGTCGCCATCGGCAAGGATGCACAACCGGGCATGATCTATCGCGATGACCTGGATGCGCTGATCTTCGGCTACGGGATTGGCCTGGACCTGACGCGCCGCGACCTGCAGGCGGCGGCGAAAGCGAAAGGCCTGCCATGGGATACCGGAAAGGCCTTCGATCATTCCGCGCCGATCAGTGAACTGGTGCGCGCTGCCGATGTCGGCGATCTGGCATCGCGCACCTTGTCGTTGCAGGTCAACGGCGACACACGACAGCGTGCGTCCCTGTCGGACCTGATCTGGGATGTGCCCGATATCCTGCACGAACTATCGAAACTCTATGCATTGCGCCCGGGCGACATGGTGTTCATGGGCACGCCGGCAGGTGTCGCGCAGCTGCAGGTGGGCGACCGCTTTGTGGCGAAACTCGATGACGTACTGGAACTCACGGGTGGCATCACGCCCGCTGTCCTCGCGCCTGCTGGCACCAGCATGTAGGCTGGCAGCCGATTCCGACATCACCGGGGGTGCGGCATGGGCATGATCAGCGAGTTCAAGGCTTTCATTTCGCGCGGCAACGTCGTCGACCTGGCGATCGCGGTGGTCATCGGTGCGGCATTCGGCAAGATCATCACCGCGCTGGTGGACGGCATCATCATGCCGGTGGTCGGCATGGCGATGGGAGGCACCGATTTCTCGCAGCTGTTCGTCGCGCTCGACGGCAACGATTACGCGAACCTCGCGGCGGCGCAGGCGGCAGCCGCGCCAGTGGTGACGTATGGCGCGTTCATCCAGACGCTGATCGATTTCCTGCTGATCGCCTTCGTGATCTTCCTTCTGCTGAAAGGCCACAACCGCATGCACAAGCCGGTCGAGGTGGTCGCTGCAACACCGGAAGACGTGTTGTTGCTGCGGGAGATTCGAGATTCGCTGACAAAGTAGGTTGATTCCTTCTCCCGTTGGCAGAAGGGAAGAATCAGGCCGCCGCGCGCTGATAAGCTTGCAACTTCATGTTTTTTGCGGAGTTCGTATGCGCCTTGCACCCGTCCTGCTCGCGCTGGCCGTCACCCTCCCCGCTTCCGCCACGCAACGCGAAACACGCATTCCCGATGCGTCGCTGAAAATCGCGGACACCTTGCGCGAGAGCGCCTTGGCGGACGACACCGCCTGGAAGCTGGTCGAGTCGCTCACCACCGAAGTCGGGCCGCGGTCCGCTGGCAGCGCCGGCGACATGCGCGCGGTGAAGTGGGCCGAGGCGAAGTTCAAGCAGCTCGGTTACGACAGCGTGCGGCTGGAGCCGGTCGCGATCAAGAAATGGGTGCGACGCAGCGAACGCGGCGAAGTCTTGGGTGCGCACGCGCAGCCGCTGACATTGACCGCGCTCGGCGGAAGCCCCGGCGGCACGGTCGAGGGCGAAGTCGTTCGCTTCGCCGATTTCGCCAGCCTGGAAGCAGCGTCGGCCGGATCGCTCGCCGGCAGGATTGCGTTCGTCGATTACCGCATGCAGCGCAGCCGCGAAGGCAGCGATTATCGCAACGGCAGCCAGATCCGCGGACGCGGCCCGTCGGCGGCAATCAAGAAAGGCGCGGTCGGATTCTTGATGCGCTCTGCGGGCACCGACCACACCCGCCGCAACCCGCACACCGGCGGCACGCGCTTCGCTGATGACGTGATACCCGTCCCGTCCGCGGCATTGTCCAACCCCGATGCCGACCAGCTCGCACGCCTGGTCGCACTCGGCCCGACACGCGTGCGCGTTGCGCTGGACGCAGGTTGGGAAGGCGACGCCACGTCGTACAACGTCATCGGCGAAATCCGCGGACGCAGCAAACCCGATGAGGTGGTGCTGATCGGCGGGCATCTGGATTCGTGGGACCTCGGCACCGGCGCCATCGACGACGGTGCGGGCATCGGCATCACCATGGCGGCTGGCGCCCTCATCGGGAAGATGAAACGGCCGCCCGCGCGCACCATACGCGTGGTCGCCTTCGCCAACGAGGAACATGGCCTTGACGGCGGCCGTGCCTATGCACGGTCGCAGGCGAACAGCGTC
>JBDSEX010000285.1:0-2755 GCA_039919835.1 Luteimonas sp. | reverse complement strand
TAGCAGGTCCGTGTTGCGGCCGCGCAGATGAAAGCGGCCGTCGCCATCGAGTTCCACCACATCGGCTAACGCGATCGGTGCATCCAGGTGTGCGGCATGCACCACGGTACCGTCGGGCTGCGGCGCGAGACGCACATCGGGCAACAGCGTCCACCCGCTTTCCCGCGCCGTGCGGCGGCGCGCGATGATGCAGGTTTCGGTGGAGCCGAACAGTTCGCGCACTTCGCAACCGAACTGCATTTCGGCCGCGGCGGCCAAGGCCTTCGGCAGCGGAGCGGTCGCCGAGACGATGCCCGCGAGCGGCGGCAGGGCGATGCCCGATTCCACCAGTGCACGCAGATGCACCGGGGTCGTCACCAGCAAGCGTGGCGCGGGCGAGTCCTGCAGCGCGCGCGCTACGTCGTGCGGGAAGAACGGTCGCGCCGCATGCACCGCGACATCCGCGAGCAACGGCAGCAGCACCGACATCTCCATCCCGTACATGTGCTGCGGCGGGACGGTGGCCACCACGTGCGGCGTCGGCTGGCCCTGCCACAGATCACGCAACGCGCTCAGGTTCTGCGCGGTGCTGGTGCGGAAACTGCCCCAGGTCTTGGGATTGGGCTTGGGCGCCCCGGTACTTCCCGAGGTGAATCCGATCGCGGCCAGCGCCGCGTCGTCCAGCAGGGGCATGTCGCCGTCGAGTTCCTGCAACACGTCGGGGAGGCGCCAGCAATGCGGAGGTGCGAATGCGCCGTCGCTCAGGCAGTAACTCTCGGGGTAGTTCGCGCGGACTTCATCGATGACTGCCGGCGCCCGCGACGATGGCAGCAGCGTGACCTGGCCACGCACGGCGGCCGCGCAGAACGCCAGCAGGAAGCGCGCGCGGTCCTCGCACAGGTTGATGACACAGCGGCCGGCCGGCAGTTGCGCAGCGATCCAGCGCACCTGCCCGAAGAACGTCGACAGCGTGACGGCGCCGGACGCATCGCAGACGATGATGCGATCGCGATTGCCAATCGCCATGGGCATGGTGCGGGCGTGGTGTGTGTCCGTTTCGATGACTGCCGGCATTGGCCCGCGCTTCCCCCTCATTTCCCAACCCGCCCCTGCGCCGCAACCCTCGCGGCTAATTTCGGCCGATAGCTTACGCTGGGCCGCCCCGAGCCGGGCCCAATCCGCCGATGTCGCTGTCGAACGCCACCTTCCCGCTGGGTCCGCTGCATTGCCGGTGGCGGCCGCATGTGCGCGGACAGGCCGCCGAGCCTCTGGTGCGAGCATGGCTAGCCGGGCAACTGCGGTGCGCGGAGGACGCGGTGCCTCTGCAACGCAGCCCGCGTGGACGTCCGCAGCTGGGCGCGCCTTTTGCCGACGTCGATGCCTCGTGGAGCCACAGCGGCGACGGCCTGCTGATGGCATGGGGACGCGGCCTGCGTCTCGGCGTCGATGTCGAACAGATGCGTCCACGACCCCGCGCGCTGGATCTGTCGGCGCGCTATTTCACCGCTGTCGAAACGCAGTGGCTCGCCGCCCGGACGGGTCATGCGCGGGAGGAGGCGTTCATTCGGCTGTGGTGCGCGAAGGAAGCCGTGCTGAAGGCGCACGGACATGGGCTGGCCTTCGGCCTGGACCGGCTTGCTTTTGCGGAGACGGCGGATGGGTTGGTCTTGCGGGAATGCGACGCGGCGCTGGGTGAGGCGAGGGCGTGGTCGCTGATCGAGTTCGTGCCCGTGAATGGCTATCGCGCTGCGTTGGCGTGGCGGACCGCCTGACAGGACCGCTCCTGGGTGCCACTGCGGCTGTCTGGAGGGTGTCCCAAGGCGGGCCGGAACCTTCCGCCGGTGGAAGGAAACTTTCTTTGTTGGCCAATGAAGCGCCCAGGGACGTGCCTACGCAAGGCCGACCGCGGATCGATGCATTGCAACGGGTATTTTCCGGCTCGCCATCCTGGTTCGGACGGCTGGCCAATCTGAAATGCAGGGCGCAACCGTGCGTGCCGCCCCCGGGTTGATGGAAAACTTTTTTTCGCAACGAACGCGACCGGGGAGGGTTCGTTCGTGGAGACGCGCCTCCCGGCCTCCGGCCGTGTCGGACTCCCTGAATCGGCACCGACAGCCGGGTCAATTCGGCTGACGAAGTGTTCACATGGGCACCCCATCGCAAAGTTAGAGTGGGTTTGAGGATGCCTTCGCAACTTCCGGCACTTCCGCCGTGTCGAACCCATCCGCATCCTCACCCCTATTCCACACGTAACCAAACCACGGCCCCATCGCCGGGAGTTCGAGCCGCTCAATGAAACTTGCCCACAGCCTGCTTGCCCTGTCCCTCACCCTGCCGCTTGCACTGCTGGCGCGCGCCGATGCCGAGGGTGCCGGTGCGAACGCCTTGCCGACGACCGCAAGCGCGGACCAGGCGACGACGTCCAAGCTCGTGTACGGATGGCTGTCCGACAGCCGCTACGCCTACCGTCCGCGCGCGCTCGACGATGCGTTGTCACAGGATGTATTCACGCGCTACCTGGAGGCGCTCGATCCCGGAAAGGTGTTCCTCACCGCGCAGGACGTGGCGACCTTCGGCACGCACAGGACCCGGCTCGACGACGCCATCAAGGCCGGCAATCTCGATGCGCCGTACGCGATGTTCGCGCTGTACAGGCAGCGCGTCGCCGAGCGCGTGGCGTATGCGCGCGGCTTGCTCAAGCAGGACATGTTCGATTTCAGCGGCAACGACCGCTGGAATTACGATCGCGAGGATGCACCGTGGGCAGCGGATGCAA
>JBDSEX010000020.1:0-2645 GCA_039919835.1 Luteimonas sp. | reverse complement strand
ACCCTGGCGCACATCCTTCCGCCAACACACCAATCCCCGCAACGCCTGCACGCCGCGATGCGTCACGCCGCGCTCGATGGCGGCAAACGGATGCGGCCACTGCTGGTGTATGCCACCGGTGACGCTTTCGGCATCGAGGCTTCCAGGCTCGACGCGCCTGCGGCCGCCGTCGAGCTGATCCATGCGTACTCGCTGGTGCACGACGACCTGCCCGCGATGGATGACGACGCGTTGCGTCGCGGCAAGCCCACCGTGCACGTCGCCTACGATGACGCCACGGCCATCCTTGCCGGCGACGCGCTGCAATCGCTCGCCTTCGCGACCTTGGCCACTGCAGATTTCGACGACGGCATCCGCATCGCGATGTTGCAGGAACTGGCCGTCGCCGCTGGCTCGCGCGGCATGTGCGGCGGCCAGGCACTGGACGTGGACGCGACAGGCGTCGCGGATTCGATGTCCGCCTTGCAACTGGAACGGCTGCATGCGATGAAAACCGGGGCATTGCTGCGCGCATCGGTGCGCCTGGGCGCGCTCGCGGCGCGTGTCGATGCCGTGACCGCGGAGCGGCTGGACCGCTTTGCCGAGGCGCTGGGGCTCGCGTTCCAGATCCGCGACGACCTCCTCGACATCGAAGGCGACAGCGCGACGCTCGGCAAGACCGCGGGCAAGGACGTGGCGCAGGCGAAAGCCACGTTTCCCGCCCTGCTGGGCGTGGACGCATCACGTGCACGGTTGCGTGAACTCGGCGATCGGATGGATGCCGCGCTTGCGGACGATGGCGGTACGACGGCCCTGTTGACCGCGCTTGGCCGCCAGGTGATCGCGCGCGATCGCTAGCGGCCTTGCGCGCCTCTGGCGCGAATCAACCCGCACGTTGTTGATTGCCTACTGAAGACACACCACTTCGGCGCACCGAATCTCCGTATGCGGCGGGCACACCGTGAACCCCTGCCGAGAGCGTGCGGATGAGTTCGCACTCACTCGGGACCGGAGTCGCGCCCTTGATTGCTTGCTGACCGCATCGGCGTGCTTCGCCCGTTATCCTGCCGACAGCGGCCTTGCCGCGTGCAGGGGGCCGCATGCTGAAAAGACTGCGAATGTGGACGCGCGCATTGCTTGCGCGGCTCGATGCGGCGATGGCCGGCGCGGCCCATGGCTTCGTCGATCTCTGGACCAAGCTCGAGCGCAGCTACCGTCTGCCGTTTTCGCGCGCCGCGCGCCGCCTCGGTTTTGCCTTCTACCCGCTGCTGGCCTGCGGGGCGCTGCTGTGGCTGGGATGGGACTGGTCGCATTCGCGCTCCCTCGACGCGGCCGAGGACGCCATCTTCGACAAGGTGATCAAGTGGCGGCCGATTGAACCCAAGCCGTCCGGGCGCGTGGTCGTGGTCGAAATCGACGATTGCTCGATCGAATATTTCGCCATGCAGAACGAGGGAGGATGGCCCTGGAGCCGGCAGCGCCATGCCGACGTGCTCGACGCGCTGGATCGCGCTGGCGTGCGCGCGGTCGGCTACGACGTGGAGTTTCCGGAGGCGTCGCAACAGGATCCGATCGGGGACGCGACCCTCGAGGCCATGGCCGAAGGCGGGGCAGGCCGTTTCGTCTTTGCCGCCTCGCGGGCGCACACCGATTTCGATGCCGACGCGCCGCTGCGCGTCTCCGCCGGACCTTCCGCCTTCGCACTACTGGGCAAACCCAAGGACGACCCCCCTATCGTGGTGCTGCTGCCCTACGGCACACACATGGCCCGACACAGCGCGATCACCAACATCACCCGCAACGAGGACGGCGTGCTGCGCGACATTCCGTTGCGCGAGACCGTCGGCGACTGGGCGCTGCCGTCGCTGCCGCTGCAACTGGCGATCGCCACGGGCAAGCGTTCGCCACGCAGTTACCACGCGTCGGTCCGGCCCAATTGGCGACTCCACAGCAGCCTCCCGTTCATCAGTGCGGCTGATCTGCTCGCCGAAAAGCCCGTGTGCGATACACGTGCGCCGTTGCCCGCCCTGCGCGGCCGGATTGCACTGGTCGGGCACACGGCGCAAGGACTCAACGATGCCAAGCCAACCCCGGTCAAGCCAGCAATGTCCGGCGTCGAGGTCATGGCCGAGGCCACGGAAGCCCTGGTAGCGGGCAGCGGCATCACCTCGCCGCCGACATGGGTCAAGTACGCGCTCGCCGCGGTGCTCGTGCTGCTGACGGTCTTCGCATTTTTCCGTGGCGAGCCAACCAACGACATCGACTCGATCTTCATCGCCACCAACCTGCTGCTGCTTTCGATCGCCTTCGTCGGGCTGACGGCGTTCGGCTACTTCTTCGATATCTTCGCAAGCGTGGGCTTCGTCAGCCTGTGCTTCGGCTTGTGCCGCCTGTATGCAGGCGTGCAGCGCGGGCGGGCGGTCGGCAACAACGATTACCTCGACGCCTTCAACCCCGATGCGCACCGTTGGCTGGTGATGGCGCGGCTGAGATTCGCGCCCGATGCCGTGCTGGATCCAGAGTCAGCCGCACGCCGCCGACGTGAATACCGCCGCCGGCTGCGCCGCTTCCTCTATGCGGGCTGCGACGCGGTGATGCTGGAAGGCGTCGTCGAACGCAAGAGCTGGCTGCACGAGTCGCTGGATGACCTGATGGTGCTCGTGTGG
>JBDSEX010000258.1:0-2631 GCA_039919835.1 Luteimonas sp. | reverse complement strand
GACGGAAAAGCGCGGCAGCTTTGCCGGCTGGACCCTGCTGCTGGCCATCGCCGCATTCTCGTTGTCATTGCTCGGGACATTCCTGGTGCGCTCGGGCGTGATCACCACCGTGCACGCATTCGCCTCCGATCCGACGCGAGGGGTGTTCATCCTGGTCTTCCTCGCCATCGTCATCGGCGGCTCGTTGCTGCTGTACGCGTTGCGTGCGCCCAACAGCGACGATGCGGCGAACAACGGCAAACCCTTCACCGCAATGTCGCGGGAGACGCTGCTCCTTGCCAACAACCTGTTGCTGGTTGCCGCCTGCGCGATGGTGCTGCTCGGCACGCTGTACCCGCTGCTCGCCGACGCACTGGATCTGGGCAAGATTTCGGTCGGGCCGCCCTATTTCTCGTTGCTGTTCCTGCTGCTGATGGCGCCGCTGGTGCTGCTGCTGCCGTTCGGCCCGCTGACCCGCTGGCAGCGAGAAGATCCATTGAAGCCCCTCGCGATGCTGCTCCCATGGGCGGGCCTGGCCGTGGGTATCGGCATCGCCGCGTTCTTCTTCGCCCCGCAAGGCGCGTGGAAGGCTGCGGCGGGGCTGGCTGCTGCGGCATGGATCACGGCGGGCACCTTGCGTTTCGTCTGGTCGCGTTTCGCGGTGACGGGCAGCCGCTTTACCGCGGAAATGTACGGCATGACGCTGGCGCATTTGGGCGTTGCTGTTTTCCTGGTCGGCGCGTTGTTGACCGAAGGGTTGAGTCTTCAACGCGAGCTCGCACTTGCGCCAGGGCAGACCGCGAAAATAGGCGGAAATGCGTTCCGCTTCGATGGCGTCGCGCATCGCGTCGGCCCCAATTTCGAAGCCGACCGCGGCACGGTCACGGTCTTCAGGGGCGCCTCGGTCGTGACGACGTTGCACCCTGAAAAGCGCACCTATGCCAGCGGCGGACAGACCATGACCGAGGCCGCGATCGATCCGGGCGTGTTCCGCGATCTCTATGTCGCGCTCGGCGAACCGCTCGGAAAGAATGCCTGGGCGGTGCGCGTGCACATCAAGCCGTTCGTGCGCTGGATCTGGTTCGGCGCGTTGCTGATGGCGTTGGGCGGTTTCGTCACCGCGACCGACCAGCGTTTCCGCCAGCGTACAGGGCGCAACCAAGAGGAGAGCGCATGAAGTTCAATCGTTGGCTGCCGCTGATGGTCTTCGCCGCACTGGCCATGCTGCTGGCCGCGGGCGTGTGGATCAGCCGAAACCCGGATCGTGACGCCCTGCCCTCGCCGCTGATCGGCAAGCCTGCGCCGCAGTTTTCGCTGCCGGTGCTGCACGAGCCGGCGCGCATGGTTTCATTGCGGGAATTGCACGGCGTACCTTTCGTGTTGAATGTTTGGGGAAGCTGGTGCGCGGAATGCCGCGTCGAACATCCGGTGTTGACGCGTTTCGCGGAGAGCAAGCGCGTGCGGGTGGTCGGCTACAACTGGAAGGACGAACCCGCGGATGCCTTGCGTTGGCTGGAACAGTTCGGCAATCCGTTCTGGCTGGTGGTCGCCGATAGCGAAGGCAAGAATGCGATCGACTGGGGCATTTACGGCGCACCTGAGACGTTCCTGGTCGATGGCAACGGGGTGATCCGCTGGAAGCACGTGGGCCCATTGAGCGATGCGATCATTCGCAAGGAACTCTTGCCTGCCCTGCAGAAGATCGAAGGCTCGCGATGACCGGCCACGAGACTGACGCCCTCGCCGTCATCCCCGCGCACGAGGGACCCAGGTTGCTGGGCTCCCACCATCGCGGGAAGGACGGCGGAGGTGTCCAAACAATGATGGTTACGGTCGGCCTGGTGGTCGTGATGCTGTGTTCGTTGTCCGCCCCCGCGCAGGTCGCCACCAACACCAACCCACTCCAGTTCCGGGACACTATCGAAGAACGCCGCTTCCACGCACTGGTCTCCGAGCTGCGTTGCGTGATGTGCCAGAACCAGTCGCTGGCCGATTCCAACGCGCAGATCGCCAACGACCTCCGGCATGAGGTGCTCGACCTGATGCGGCAGGGTAAATCCGATGCGGACGTCAATGCGTTCCTGGTGGCGCGCTACGGCGAGTTCGTGCTGTACCGTCCGCGCGTCGCGTCGAAGACATGGCTGCTTTGGTTCGGGCCGGCGCTGTTGCTGCTGGTTGGCGGCGGCGTGATCGCACGCATCGTGCGCAAGCGAGCCGGCGCCGGTCAGGCCGCGCCCGGCGATGACGCGCAGGAGTGGTGATGACGCCTTTCGTCCCGCTCGCGATCGCCCTCACGCTGGCGGCGCTCGCCTTCGTGCTGCAACCGTTGTGGCTGCATTCCCGCCGCCTGTTTGCCGGGATCACATTGAGCTTGGCGATCGCCACGCTTGCCTTGTACCGGTTGGTCGGCACGCCCGCCGCTCTCGATCCGAGGGTCGTGACCGGCGCCGGAACCATCGGCGACGCGATCACGCAACTCGAAGCCAAACTGAAGGCTGATCCCGACCAGGCCGAAGGCTGGCGCCTGCTGGGCCGTGCCTACGCCGCGGAACAACGTTTCGCCGATGCGCGCGACGCCTATGCCCGCGCCGCGGCACAGGCGCCCAATGACGCCGGGACGCAGGTTGAAGCCGCCGAATCGCGCGCGCTCGC
>JBDSEX010000239.1:0-3726 GCA_039919835.1 Luteimonas sp. | reverse complement strand
TCTTCGTGGACAACGAAGAGAAGACATCGATTTCACTTACCTCGATCGAGCAGACATTGTTTGCCGCGCAGATCGAGCAGGCCGCTGGCCGCGACCGTGCCGCGATACAGATGACGCAACGCGTGCGCAATGCGATCGATACGAGTGAGCTGGGTGCCTATCTGAAATTGCATGCGATGCGCGCCGACCTGATCGAGGGCAATTCGACTCTGCATGCTGGCAACCCTGCCGCGGCACTGCCGTTGCTGCAACGCGCGCTGGCGACACGCAGGGCATTGCTGGCGACTTCAAGCCCGGAGATCGCCGACGCACAGGTCGCGCTGGCCGATTGCTACTTGGCGCTTGGACAACGGGCGGCGGCGCAGGGGCTCGCAAACGAGGCGCTCGCGATCCATGCCGCGCATGCGCAGCTCGGTGAGCAGTACCGGGGACCATTGCGGGACCTGCAGCGCCGGCTTTGAATGGGAGGTCGAAGCGAGCTTCAGTCGTCGCGAGGATCAGTGCAGCGCATCCCGGGGGCGTTGCGACCAGGCTGGAAACTCCGGACGCGGACCAGGCCCTCAAGCTGCGGGCCAACCCTCCTCGACGGCGAGTGTCCGGATCGCGCGCGCTACCGGGTTCTTGACTGCAGAAGCCGGCGATCTCCGCGCGGCCGTGCATCGGGAATCCGACATGCGCCTGTACATACGCGACCGTCCCATGCGTTTCGCCGTGATATTCCTGGTTTCCACCTGCGTGGTCGCCTGCGCGAAGCGACCAACCGATGCTGCGGCATCGACTGCCGGCGCGGACACGAATTCTGCTGCGACGCCCGCCGCCAATGCCGACGCCGGTCCAGTCGACCCGCACGATCTTTGCCGACTGTTGAGCGACACCGAGGTGCGCACGGTGTTCGCAGGCGCCAGCCCCGGCGAACGTGAAACCACGCGCGAGCAGTACGGCATTTCCGCATGCGTCTGGCAAACGCCGGCAAGCCGCTTGATGGTGCAGGCCTGGGCGGCCAAGGAAGCATCCGCCGAAGGAGAAATCCGTGGCCTGGCCGCTGGCTTCGTCGAGCCGCTCGACCGTGCGTCCGCCGGCAACGTGCGCGTTGAAACCATCAGCGGCGTCGGCGAGCAGGCATTCGCCGTCGTCGAGGCCCAGGACGCGCGGCGCGGCATCCTCAACGACACCGCGATGCTTGTGTCACGGCATGAGGGCCAGATCCTGGTGCTGATGTCCGACGAACTCGCACGCAGCGATCGCGCCCATGCAATTGCAGCATTGCAGTCGCTCGGCCGCAGTGCCGTCGGACGGCTTTGAGTGTCCTTGCCACGCAATCGTCCACATCAGGAGTCGACAATGCCTATCCAACCACCCGCCCGTGCGTCGCTTGCATGTCGCCGCTGGCGCCTTCGCGCGGCGATCGTGGCCGCGTTCTGCGCCGCATTGTCCGGCCATGCATGGGCCGATCAAACGCTGGATGCGATGGGCGGCCCGGGCGGCGGTGCATTCACCGCACGGTGTCCGGACGGCGAACTGCTGGCCGGTTTCGAGCTGCGCGCTGCAGACGATGTCGATGCCATCCGGCCCTTATGCGTCACTGCCTATGGGCCTAGGTCGACCAGCGCTGCATCCGACAGCGCTTGGCATGGAGGAAACGGCGGGAAAACGGAATATGTCGTGTGTCCGCACCAGACGCCCATCGTGCGCGGCATGTATGTGCTGTCGGAAGGCGCGGACACCATCATCATCAACAGCATCCACTTGTCCTGTGCCCTGGCGGCCGCGGACCAGGTCTTGAGCCCTAACACCGTGGCGTTTTTCGACGCGCCGGCCTACTACAACAGCGAACTGTTCGCGAAGGATCCGAACTGGAACGGAGAGACGCAATACTGTCCCGATGGTCAGTTGGCAGTGGGAATGCACGGGCGCTCAGGCGTCTGGGTCGATGCGATTGGGCTTATTTGCGGGAGCGTGCAGGTCAGCACGGCCGTGAAATCGATCGGCAGGGTCGGTGACGGTACGCCGGCGCCACCTCGCCCTGCGGGCTGGACGATCTGCGACAGCGCCCGCGATGCGCGTGCGCGCAATTCGCCAGCAGCATCCAACCTCGAAGCCCAATGCGCCGCGACCAAAACTTACGTGAAGTCGATTGGCAGGGTGGGCAAGCCCACACCGGACACCGGTGGCGTGCCGATGTCCCTTTGCGATCGCGCACGCGATGCACGTCGACGCAACTCGCCTGCCGCTCCCAACCTCGAAGCGCAATGCCTTGCATCGGGAGGCAAGCTTTAACCGGCCAGCGCGACGCCGCGCGGTCGTGTTCCGCGTGCAGGGGGATGCGTCCCCGTCCGCTCGAGTGCGTTGCAACGACGACCTGGCCTGGATGAGGCCGGCCGCCAGTCGACACGCCGATACGGCGTTGGATGGAGCGTCTCCCGCGAGCCAGCGATCGATGTCCGTTTTCGGCTTCCCGCCGTGTTCCTAAGTGGTGTGGACAGGATCGATCCGCAATCGCGCGGACGGTCTCCGGACTGGAGCGGCGACATGAATTCCTTGGCTATGCGATGCATCACCTTGTTTGCGGCGTTATTTCTCGTCAGCAGCGCCACCGCGCGCGCCGGCGAGGAAGACAACCTCGGCACCAGCCGCCAGGGACTTGTTGGCGGGACAGTGATCAGCGCCGACACGCAGGAAAAGTACGCCCTGCTCACCTTGACCAGCCCGATTGGCAGCTGCAGCGCCTCGCTGCTCAGGAACAACTGGGCCATCACCGCCGCCCACTGCGTCGACACTGCGGGGGCGCCAGGGCAATTCATGACGGTTCCCGATGGCAGCGTCACGCTGAAGGCGAACTGGGCGACCGAGCAGACGCGCCCGTCCATGCGAGTCATTACCTTCCGGCCGCTTGACATCGCGATCGTCCGCGTTGCTCAACCGTTCGCGGTGCGTGGCTCGACCACGCGTTACAACCGCGACATTTTCCGCGACGGCCAGTTCCCGTACTTCGGACAGCTGTCGCCGGTGCCATTGATGATCTTCGGACGCGGCATCAATCAGTTCGCGCAGATGGTCAATGGCGTACCGATGCCGAGCAGCAGCGATGGACAATATCGGGTCGGTTTCATGACCACGCGCCGGGAAGAGGGCGACCTGGTCTGGTATCCCAGCGTGTCCGGCCAGATGATCGCCGGCGGCGACAGCGGCGGCCCCTCATTCGCAACCGTACGCGGCACGGACGACGTGCTGTACGGCGTCCATGCGTTGTGCCATAGCCGATGCCTTGCCGGCCAGGACTGCTCGGCGTCGCCATGGACCTGGGTCAGCGAGACACCCGAATGCGCCGACGCGCCCATCGCGCCGATCTGGGACGACATCAATCGTTACCTGGGTGCGTTCGTGTCCGAGGCCGAACCCGCGGTGGAACCGCCGCCGCCCGGCTTCATCGGCACCTTCGGCACCACGCCGCCCAATTACCAGCCGATGTGGGTGTATGCGGTCAAGGACAATGGCGACCTGATGTGGTACCGCAAGGACAGCGGCACCGCTGCATGGCAGGGCCCGAAGAAAGTCGGCAACGGCTGGGCCGCCGGGTACAAGGACGTGATCGCGGCGGGCGGCAACGCCATGTACGCGCTGACCGACGACGGCACGCTGCGCTGGTATCGCCACGACGGGTTCAACGACGGTTCGTTCACCTGGAAAGGTCCGGTGGATGTCGCGCGCGGCTGGCGCTACACGAAG
>JBDSEX010000234.1:0-4188 GCA_039919835.1 Luteimonas sp. | reverse complement strand
AACATCGTGCTGGCCGACGAGATCAACCGCGCGCCGCCACGCACGCAGAGCGCGTTGCTCGAAGCGATGGCCGAGCATCAGGTGACGGTCGATGGCAGCACGCATGTGTTGCCGGAGCCGTTCTTCGTCATTGCGACGCAGAATCCGGTCGATCTGGCCGGCACCTACCCCTTGCCGGATTCGCAGCTGGACCGCTTCCTGCTACGCCTTGCGCTCGGCTATCCCAACGCGGACGCGGAGCGCGCCCTGCTCACTGGCGCGGATCGCCGTGACCTGATCGCGCAGACCACACCCGTGCTGTCCGCTGACGATGTGCTGGCAATGCGTCGCACGGTCAACGGCGTGCATGCCAGCGATGCCTTGGTGACGTATGTGCAAGCCCTCATGCATCGCAGCCGCCAGCATCCCGGCGTACGGGTCGGACTGTCGCCGCGCGCCGGCTTGGCGCTGCTGCGTGCGGCGCGTGCGTATGCCCTGTTGCTCGGTCGCAACCATGTCGTGCCGGAAGACGTGCAGGCGTTGTTCTCAGCGGTCGCTGCCCATCGCCTGGTCGCCGATGCCGACAGCGGCACGGGAGCGGCGCTGGCCAAGTCGATCCTGCTCGCCGTTCCCGTCGATTGACCGCATGCAGGGCGGATGGCGCCAACGCTGGTGGGCGCGGATGCAGACCTGGGCGCGGCCGCGCACCCCCGAATCGCTGCCCGTCGCCTTGTTGCGCAACCGCGTCTATGTGCTGCCGACGCGATTCGGTCTGTTCTTCGCACTGCTGATCTCCGCAATGGGCCTCGGCGCGCTGAACTACAACAACAATCCCGCCCTGCTGCTGGCGTTGCTGCTGGGGGGCGCGGCGTTCGCCAGCCTCCTGTTCGCGCATCTGCAGTTGTCGGGCCTCACCATCGGCACGCTGTCTGCCGAACCGGTGGCCGCAGGCGACACGCTGATGGCGTTGCTCACCGCAAGCGCCAGCGATGGCCGCGTGCGGCACGGCCTGCGTGTCAGCCACGGCGATGCGTTGGCGACGCTGTCGCTGGAAGGCGGCACCGGTGCGGTCGTCATCGACGTTCCCACGGCCACCCGCGGCTGGCTGGACCTCGAGCGGGTCCGTATTTCCACCACGCGTCCGCTCGGCCTCGCGCGCGCATGGGCATGGGTATGGCCCGCGCAGCCGCTGCTTGTGTATCCCGCGCCCGAAATTGCCGGCCCGCCGCTGCCGGTCGACGTCAGCGACGCGCGCCGCACGCGCCTGGATCCGGCCGGCGACGATGTCCACCAGCTGCGCAATTACCGGCGCGGTGACGCGAAACGCGCGATCGCGTGGAAGCCATCGGCGCGACGCGACACCCTGCTCACGCGCGAGTACGAGCAATCGACTGGTGCCGACGTGATCCTGGACTGGCACGCGGTGGCGGCCCTTCCCTACGAATTGCGCATCCGCCGCCTCGCGCACTGGATCGACCAGGCCGAGCGGGAGAATCGCCGCTACGCCTTGCGCATCCCCGGTCAGGCCGCGGTCGGTCCCGCGCAAGGCGTGCTGCATCGCCACGCCTGCCTGCGCACGCTTGCACTGCTGAAGCACGTCGATGTTGCTTGACCCTTCCAGCCGGCGCTGGACGCTGTTCGCCGCCGCGGCGTGCCTGTTGCCGTTGCTGCTGGTATTGCCGCCCCAACTGGCGGCCGGCATCGCGGCGACGGCGCTGGTCGTGGCGCTGCTGTCGTGGCGGCGGCCTTTGCCGGCATGGGTCGGCTTCGTGCTGGCGTTGGCCGTGGTGGGCGTCGTGTTGTCGATTTCGAACTTCCGTTTCGGACGCGATACCGGCTGCGCGCTGCTCGGTGCGATGCTCGCGATCAAGCCCTCGGAAACCTACAGATTGCGCGATGCGCGCAGCCTGGTCGGCTTCGCATTGTTCGCCCCGTTCGCGGCGTTCCTGCTGGACCAGGGGCCGGTCACGCTGCTGCTGAGCCTGTTCGGCGTGACGCTCGTGCTGCTGGTGTTGCAGCGGCTGGCCGATATTGAATCTGGCCTCGCCTCGCACGCAGGTTCGCGGCTGTCCGGTCTGTTCTCGGTCTGGAAACTCATCGCAATCGGATTGCCGCTGGCGCTGGCAGCGTTCTGGCTGTTCCCGCGACTCGGCTCGCCGATGTGGGGCGTGCCCGAACGCGCGATGGCACGGCCCGGCTTGTCGGACACCATGTCGCCTGGCGAATGGCTGGATTTGATGTCGGACGACACACCCGCCCTCCGTGCACGGTTCTTTGGCGCCACGCCAGCCACGTCGGAGATGTACTGGCGCGGCCCTGTCTTGTGGAATTTCGACGGCCGCGCGTGGACGCAACCGTCCTGGCTGCGTGGCCTGCCGCGCGGGGAGGTGCGTACCGGCAGCATTGCCTGGGATTACGAAATCGAATTCGAGGCGACCGATCGCCGGCAGCTGGTGGCCCTGGATGTGCTGACCGACGCCCCCGCCGACACGCAGCTGTCCTTCGATTACGGCCTGTACGCGCCGCGCCCGTTGAATGCATTGACGCGCTGGCGGATGCGCTCGTCCCCGCCCATTGTGTTCGATGCCGAACTGCGGCCGGCCTTGCGACGGATCGCCACCGAGCTGCCCGCCAGCTACAACCCGCGCACCCGAGCGCTTGCCCAGCAGTGGCGGCGCGAGGTCGACCGGGATGCGCGCATCGCGATCCTGTCGAAGGACGGCGCCATCGTGGAGCGCGCCTTGCGGATGATCCGCGCCGAGTTCGGCTACACCCTCGACACACCGCTTCCGGGTCGCCATGCGGTGGACGAGTTCCTGTTCGACCAGAAGGCGGGGTATTGCGAACACTTCAGTTCCGCCTTCGTGACGCTGATGCGCGCGGCTGGCGTCCCTTCGCGCGTGGTGACGGGGTATGTGGGCGGTTATCGCAATCCGGTTGGCGACTACTGGATCGTGCGCAATTCCGATGCGCATGCGTGGGCCGAAGTGTGGCTGCAGGGTCGCGGCTGGGTCCGCGTCGATCCAACCGCCGCCGTCGCCCCGGAACGCATCTACGACACGCTGGCCGACCGCGCACCGGGCGCATTTGGCGCGTTCTCCGGGCTCACCTCCCTCTGGAACGTGGGCGACTGGATCCGGCGAGGCTGGAACGACCTGGTACTGGGGTTCGATGCCACGCGGCAGCAACAGATGTTCAGCCGCTTTGGCATCGAAAAGCTGGACTCGGGTCGACTGGGAATCCTGTTCGCACTGGCTGCGGCGCTGGCACTTGCCTGGATGGCGTGGCTGATCGCACGTGGTGAACGCGAACGGGATCCGTCGCTGCGCGCTTGGCACCGGCTTGGCGCGCGCTATCGACGTCTCGGACTGGCGCGCGACCCGCACGAGCCAGCACTGGACTGGGCACAGCGCGTTGCCCTGGCACGGCCCCAGGGGAGCGCGGCATTGTGGTCGATCACCCAACGCTTCGTGGAATCGCGCTACGCTTCGGCCGGCGATGCGCAGCGCCGCGACGGTGACCTGATTCGTGCGCTGCGGGCACATCGTCCCTAGGAGAACCAACTAGGCCTCACCCGTCACTCTTGGCGTTTTGCACGTCCGACATTCGACTTTCAAGGTTCCAATCGAGCCGAGAGGGTTTCAGGAAAAACAGCGATGAACCTGCGTCTGCTTGCCATTGTTGCAACCGTTGCGTTGCTCCCCGCCTGTTACACCGTGCCAAAGCCGCTGAAGGCCGACGTCTACCAGATCACCCCCGTGCAGGCCGTCGAGATCGACCGCTCCGGCGTCCCCATACGCTGGGGCGGGCGCATCGTCGAAACGAGGCCGATGGGAAGCTACACGTGCTTCGACATGATCGGCAGTGAACTTTCGATCGGCGGCCGCCCGCGCACCATGACCGGGGACGGCAGCGGCCATTTCATTGCCTGCCGCACGGGGTTTTATGACCCGGCCATCTACCTCAAGAACAGGGAACTCACCTTCGTCGGCCACATCGACGGCTATGAAAACAGGAAGATCGGCCTGACAGACTCCCGCTTCCCGCGCGTCGCCGCCGACGTGGTGTACCTGTGGCCGCTGGCGCCTGGACTTGACCCGCGCTATCCGTATCCGCGCCGGCCGTGGCCTTGGGCCGGATGGGAATGGAGCGACGGGAAATACTGAGCGGGTCGACGACCGTAAGCTTGGTTGGTTCATCGGTCCAACA
>JBDSEX010000211.1:0-4167 GCA_039919835.1 Luteimonas sp. | reverse complement strand
GCTGGCAATCGATGCGCCGCACGTCCCGCGAGCATTTCTTCCGCTGGCTTCGCGCGTGCTGGCGCATCGCGAACCGCAGCGCCATGCACTGTTGTACCGCCTGCTCTGGCGCATGACCCACGGCGAGCCGCACCTGCTGACGCACGTCACCGACAGCGACGTGCATCGCGCTATCGAACTTGAAAAATCCATCCGGCGCGACGCACACAAGATGAAGGCCTTCGTGCGCTTTCGCGAAGTTCCCGGCGAGGACAATGCCTACGTGTCCTGGTTCGAGCCCGAACACCACATCGTCGACCTCGTCGCGCCGTTCTTCATGCGCCGCTTCGCCGGGATGCGCTGGGCGATCCTGACGCCCTACCGCAGTGCGTTCTGGGACCTGCAGTCGCTGTCCTACGGCGATGGCGCGTTGCGCAGCGATGCGCCAGGCGACGACGCGCAGGAAGCGATGTGGCGCACCTACTACGCCAACATCTTCAACCCCGCGCGCATCAACCCGCGGATGATGCGGCAGGAGATGCCGCAGAAATACTGGAAGAACCTGCCCGAGGCGCAACTGCTGCCCGGCCTGTTGCATGAGGCGGGCCAGCGCGTGCGCGACATGGCCGAACGCGCTCCGGAACCTGCACGCCGGCGAATCCCGTTGCCCCCCGCGCCCGCTCCCGCACCCGTCGACGACAGCATCGCCGCGCTGAAAGCGGCCGCGGGCACCTGCCGACGCTGCCCGCTGTGGCAACCGGCAACGCAGACGGTGTTCGGCGAAGGCCCCGAGGATGCGCGCGTGATGATCATCGGCGAGCAGCCCGGCGACGAGGAGGACCTGAGCGGCCGTCCTTTCGTCGGTCCCGCCGGCAAGCTGTTCAATCGCGCGCTTGCCGAACTTGGCATCGATCGCGCCCGGCTTTACGTGACCAATGCGGTGAAGCATTTCAAGTTCGAGCGCCGCGGCAAATTCCGCCTGCATCGAAATCCGGAAACGCCCGAACGCGCCGCATGCCGCGTGTGGCTGGAACGCGAGCTTGCGACAGTGCGTCCGCACATCGTGGTGTGCATGGGCGCGACCGCATCGGAGGCGGTATTCGGAACGGGCTTCAAGCTGTTGCAGGAACGCGGGCGTTGGCGTGAATTGACTGATGGAACCCGCGGATTGGCGACCGTTCATCCGGCATGGGTGCTTCGGCAACGTGATGTCGCCCAGCGTGAACTGGCTTATCGCAGTTTCGTGGACGACCTGGCGTTGCTTCTGCCAATCATGCCAACAGGTGGACATCGAGATCATCCCGCGCGATATCCAGCGCCCGCTCCCATCGCTTCGCGTCAAGCGGATCCGTAGTCGAGATGGGATCGCGCGGCGGATTGCTTGCGACCTCGTCGGATCAGGGTGCGCCGGACCGCGGACGCCCATCTTGTCGACCAGATGCTTTCGCACGCACGCTGGTCGTGGAATACAACCTCATGGGTTCAACCGGATCGTCTCGTCCAGTTCGCCAATCGGAATGCCCATCAAGCGAATGCTCCCATGGTTGTCCAAGGTCTGGCCGTCGCTGCTGAGGTCGAGGGTCTGGTGCATGACCAGTCCCCATCGCGTCAGCGGATAGCGCAAGGACAAACGGTTTCCCTCGCTTCGACCCACGACCGGCCCCGCAGCATCGGTGAGCGTCGCGGTGTAATGCCCCGGCGTCGTCTGCGTGATCAGCCATGTGCGCGACCGGGCAGGTTTGCCCTCGAATCGCACGCTTTGCTCGAGCTTCAGTTGGCCACTCGCCACGGTGGTCCCCAGGCTTTCGACCGTGAACGCGCGGGCTTTGCCGAGAAGCGTGAGCGTGCCCTTGCCTTCAGAGCGGCCGGCGAAGACTTGTTCGGGCACGAACGGGTTCGCCGGCGTCCCCGACTGCGTGACCGGCGACGCCAGCAGGGCGGCAAGAAGAATGGGTTTCGCCAGGTACTTGATGGTTTTCATTTTTATTTGATGCCTGCAACAGGCCGAGCCGGCAATCGGCTTCGCCCTGGAAGAAAGTGTTGAGCACAATGCTGGCTTGGTGTCCGAGCCTCTACTGATCGCTCTACGTAGTCGGCAACAACGACGGTTTGTTTCGCAACCGCAGCCACAGCGTCTGCACCAACAGCAGCACGGCAATTCCAATGGCCACCCACGCGGCGGTGCCGGCTCCGGGCAGGGTCGATGCGGCCTGCTTGATGTAAACCGCGATCAATCCCCACACCGCGGCGCCGGCGTAGTCGATGTTGCCGCGCATCCGGCCATTGACCCAAAGCAGCAAAGCGCCCGCGGCGCCGAACAGCACGAGACTCCACGGCAGCATGTTGCCGGTCGGCAGCAGTTGGTAGGCAACGATCACCTGCGCGAGGTTGAGGAATGCGGCGACAGACAGCCAGCCTGCGTGAAGCGACAGCGGCGTCCACGCCCAAAGCCACTGGCCTTTTTGCGGGATGTCGTCGCGCGACAGCACGCTGGCGCAATACACCAGGCACGCAAGCGCGCCGAAGATCACCACCAGGCACAGCCAGAACAGGCCCATCGAGAACAGCGGCATCCATGCCGCGGTCAGCGCGAATCCGCCGGCGGCCGCGGGTGCGATGCGGGTCAGCGTTTCGTCGTTCCTGCGCGTGCCGGTGGCCTGCCACACGCCATAGATCACGTCGAACAGGAAAATCAGTCCCCAGATCGCGAACGCATAACCAGCGGCGACAAGCAGCGTCGGATACTGGCCGGAGATCGTTCCGTTGTCCGGCCCGAACGTGCCCGTCTGCGAGAGCCACGCGACCACGGACATGGAAAGCGACAGCAGCAGGACGAGCACGCGCATGAGGGCTCCATGGACATAGCGAACAAGCGGCGAAGCTAGCAAACCAGCGTGCGTCGCGAGTTAAGACGGCGTCACACGACGCACCGCGACGCTGCAATTCGACGTGCAAACCAGGCTGCGCGCCTTCACGTCCTGCACGCTTTGGCGCGATGAAACTACAGGCATCCCCCACGTCAGGACACAGGCACATGGCAACGCGCAAAACGCAGGCAGGCAAGGAGAACGTCGAATTCGTCGCCAAGCTGATGAAGGACATCGACATCGCCATGTTCACCACGGTGGGCGAAGGCGGCTATCTGGTCAGCCGCCCGCTCTCAACGCAGGACGTGACCTTCGACGGCGAACGCGTGTGGTTCTTCACCGAGGCCGACAGCCCGAAAGTTGCCGAGATCAAGCGCAACCGGAAGGTCAACCTCGCATATGCCTCCGACAAGAAAAACACCTACATCTCGGTCACGGGCGACGCCATGCTCAATCGCGACCAGGGCCGCATCGACCAGTTCTGGAACGACGCACTCAAAGCGTTTTTCCCAAAAGGCAAGAACGATCCGAACGTGGCGCTGATCGAAGTGGCATTGCACACGGCGGAATACTGGGACGGCCCGGGCACGTTCGTCGGCAAGGCAATCAGCTTCGTGCTCGCGCGCGTGACCGGCAACGACGACGTCATGGCCAAGACCCGCATCGTCGACCTCGAAACCGGGCGCAGCCGCAAGCCGCCTTCGAACGACACCGCGCCGAGCAAGTCGAAGAAGGCAGTAAAAGCCGTGTCGCGTCCGTTGCTCAAGAAAACGGCGGTGAAAAAGGCCGCGAAGAAATCAACGGCCAGGACAGCCGCAGGCGTCGGCGCGGTTACCGGCAAGGCTGCCGCGAAGAGAGCGACCAAGCAGCCCGCGAAAAAGGCTGCGCGGAAACATTCCCGTTCCTGAGCTCTTTACTGGTCGTCCCAGTGCATGCCGCGACCACCGCTCGCTGCGATGACGCAGTGATGCGTTGGCTGTCAGGCCCCATGTGGTGGGAACAACTTTCGTCATCCCGCGCAACGATCGTCATCCCCGCGAAGGCGGGGATCCATGGACGTATTTTGGCGTCACGCACAATGTCACCAGATTCCCGCCTTCGCCGGAATGACGGCCGAAGGCAGGTGACGTGTCCGGACTGTACCAACGCCGCGTCCCCTTCCATGGATGTGTTTTGGATTCGACAACCACATCCTGGATTCCAGCCTTCGCGAGCTTGACGTTCAAGGTCGCGTGACGCTGCCGGACTGAACCAACACCGCATCTCCTTCCACGCACGCGACGATCCGATCCTCTGGCGACCGCGCGAGCAGATAACCGCC
>JBDSEX010000180.1:0-7632 GCA_039919835.1 Luteimonas sp. | reverse complement strand
AAGCGTTGATCATCGAGTTGTACTCGAAGTAATTCATTCGCACCTCCGGCTCCGTCGGAGGTTTGCAGGAGAGGTCATACATGTCGGTTAACGCCAATCAAGTGCTGCGCCCGCGCGGTCCCCAGATCGAACGCCTCGCCGACAACCGTGCGAAGGTCGTGATCGAACCACTGGAACGCGGCTACGGCCACACGCTCGGCAACGCGCTGCGGCGCGTTCTGCTTTCTTCGATCCCCGGTTATGCGATCACCGAAGTCGAGATCGACGGCGTGTTGCATGAATACACCACGGTTGAAGGCTTGCAGGAAGACGTACTCGAAGTGCTTCTCAACCTCAAGGATGTCGCTATCCGCATGGGCACCGGCGATTCCTCCACGCTCAGCCTGAGCAAGCAGGGCCCCGGTGTCGTCACGGCCGCGGACATCAAGACTGACCATAACGTCGAGATCCTAAACCTCGACCACGTGATCGCTCACCTGACCAAGGACACGGCGCTCAACATGCGCCTCAAGATCGAGCGCGGATTCGGATACCAGCCGGCAACGGCGCGCCGTCGTCCCGATGAAGAAACCCGCACCATCGGCCGTTTGATGCTGGATGCATCGTTCTCTCCAGTGCGCCGCGTTGCCTATGCGGTGGAAGCCGCGCGCGTCGAGCAGCGCACCGACCTCGACAAGCTGGTGCTGGAAATCGAAACCAACGGCACGATCGACGCCGAGGAAGCGGTGCGTACCGCCGCTGACATCCTCACCGACCAGCTCTCGGTGTTCGGCGATTTCACCCACCGCGAGCGCGGCGCTGCCAAGCCGGCCGCAACCGGGGTGGATCCAATCCTGCTGCGTCCGATCGACGATCTGGAACTCACGGTGCGTTCGGCCAACTGCCTGAAGGCCGAGAGCATCTACTACATCGGTGACCTGATCCAGAAGACCGAAGTGGAATTGCTCAAGACTCCAAACCTCGGCAAGAAGTCGTTGACCGAGATCAAGGAAGTGCTTGCCCAGCGCGGGCTGTCGCTCGGCATGAAACTCGAAAACTGGCCGCCGGCGGGAATCTCCCAGCACGGCATGATGGGCTGAACAGCGGTCTCCGCTGCTTGGCATAGAACTTAGGAAATACGACCATGCGCCACCTGAAATCCGGACGCAAGTTCAGCCGCACCAGCGCGCATCGCAAGGCGATGTTCGTCAACATGGCTGCATCGCTGATCAAGCACGATTTGATCCGTACCACGCTGCCGAAGGCAAAAGAACTCCGCCGCGTCGCCGAACCGCTGATCACGATGGGCAAGACCGACGGCGTCGCAAATCGCCGCCTGGCGATGTCGCGGCTGCAGGACAAGGAAGCCGTCGGCACGCTGTTTACCGTGCTTGGGCCGCGTTACCGCGAACGTCCAGGTGGTTATCTGCGAATCCTCAAGTGCGGTTTCCGCGCCGGCGACAATGCGCCGATGGCGTACGTCGAGCTGGTCGATCGCCCGCAGGCAGCGGACGCGTCCACCGAATAAACCGTTGGTGGCGACCCATTGAAAGACCCCGGACTGGTTCCGGGGTTTTTTGTTATCTTGAATCCATGAGCCCTAACCCGTTCCGCTGGTCTTTTCGTGCGCAGTTCCTGGCAGGGTTCTCGATCTGCGCGGGACTGATTGCCTACGCGCTCTACGTGCAATTCGTGGAGCGTCTCCTGCCTTGCCCTTTCTGTATTTTCCAGCGCGTTGCGTTCGCCGCGCTCGGCGCCGTGTTCCTGGTCGGCGGCGTGCATGTGCCCAGGCACGTGGCGGGCCGGAGGATCTATGGGGTATCGGCATTTATCGCCGCGGCGATGGGCGCCGGCGTCGCCGGGCGACACGTCTGGGTGCAGCTGTTCCCGCCACCGATCCCCTCTTGCGGCGCCGGCATGGACTTCATGCTGCAGACGATGCCTGTCACCGGCATCATCCGCAAAGTCCTGACCGCCTCCGGCGATTGCAGCAACATCGACTGGACTTTCCTGGGCTTGTCGATGCCGGCCTGGTGCCTGGTGTTTTTCCTCGCGCTGGCGGGATGGGCCCTGCAAGCCGGGTTTAGACGCCGCTGACGTCGAATGAATGCATGCGCCGTTGCGCATTGCAGTCATCCGGCATCCGGCGGAAGATGACGCGCAGCATCGGCGGCCCGCCGACTCAGACTTCAAGACCATGTCCAGTTCCGATCGCCACCTCCGCGCTGTCAACGTCCCGAGCAACTGGACGCCGGGTAGCTGGCGTTCGCGCACCGCGCTGCAGCTGCCAACGTATCCGGATCAAAACGCGCTGGCGTCAGCGCTCGAAGAATTGCACGCGTTGCCGCCGCTGGTGACATCGTGGGAAATCATGGCGCTCAAGCAGCAGCTCGCAGAGGCGCAGGAAGGCAAGCGCTTCCTGCTGCAGGGGGGCGATTGTGCCGAGAGTTTCAGCGATTGCAGTTCTGAGATCATTTCCAACCGGCTCAAGGTCTTGTTGCAGATGAGCCTGGTGCTGGTGCACGGCCTGCGTCTGCCGGTAGTGCGCGTGGGACGTTTCGCCGGACAATATGCCAAGCCGCGTTCGACCGAGACCGAGACGCGTGGCGACATCATCCTGCCGAGCTATCGCGGCGACATGGTCAACGCTCCCGAGTTCACGGCCGAGGCACGCGTCCCCGATCCGCGTCGCATGATCAAGGCGCATGCGCGCTCCGCGATGACGATGAATTTCGTACGCTCGTTGATCGACGGCGGCTTCGCCGACCTGCATCATCCTGAGTACTGGGATCTTGGCTGGGTTGGGCATTCGCCGCTTGCAGATGAATACCACCAGATGGTCGGTGCGATCGGCGATGCCGTGCGTTTCATGGAAACGCTGTCGGGATCCGAGGTGCACAACCTCAATCGCGTCGATTTCTACACGTCACACGAGGCATTGCTGCTGCCGTACGAAGAAGCGCAAACGCGGCAGGTGCCACGGCAATGGGGCTGGTTCAACCTCAGCACGCATTTCCCGTGGATCGGCATGCGCACCGCCGCGCTGGATGGTGCGCACACCGAATATTTCCGGGGCATCCGCAATCCGGTCGCGATCAAGATCGGGCCCTCGGTGACACCGGACCAGCTGCTGAAGCTGATAGACGCACTCAATCCCGATGACGAGCCGGGCCGTCTGAGCTTCATCCATCGCATGGGCGCCACGCACGTTGCGGAGAAGCTGGCGCCGCTGCTGGATGCGGTGCGCCGTGATGGACGTCGCGTGTTGTGGATATGCGACCCCATGCATGGCAACACCGAATCCACCAGCAACGGATACAAGACCCGGCGTTTCGCCAACATCCGAAGCGAGATCGAGCGCTCGTTCGAACTGCATGCCGCGGCCGGCACGCGACTCGGCGGCGTGCATCTGGAGTTGACCGGCGAGGACGTCACTGAATGCACCGGTGGCGCGCGCGACCTCACCGACACCGATCTCGAACGCGCGTATCGTTCTACCGTCGACCCGCGCCTGAACTACGAACAAGCGCTGGAGACGGCCATGTTGATCGTGCGCAAGCACGCGCAGCTGGCGGCGCCCGCGCCGGCTTGATCGCGCGCGCGGCGATTCCTGCCGGGTAGTGCCCAGGGAATTGACGTGCTTTCGTAGGCGCGACTTGGGCCGCAAGCTGTTGGTGTTGGATAAGGAAAGCATGCGCCTCCTCCCAAATCTATTCGCAATTTCGATTTTGCTCGCATGCGGCGCCGCATGCGCCGAAGTCCGTATTGCCCCGCAGGAAAGCGGCGTCAAGGTGCGCCTGCGTGGCATCTCGGCAGTGAGTACGGACATTGCGTGGGCCAGTGGCCGCGAGGGCACGGTGCTGCGCACGATCGACGGCGGCAAGCACTGGACAACGATCAAGGTGCCTGCCGCGGATATGCTGGATTTCCGCGATGTCGAAGGCTTCGACGCTGACAATGCGGTTGTTCTCAGCATCGGGACCGGGGAAGCTTCGCGCGTGTATCGCACGCACGATTCTGGCAAGAGTTGGACACTTGCTCTGCAGAACCGCGATCCGCGAGCGTTCTTCGACTGCATGGCGTTTGAAGGTCAGCGTGGCTGGATGCTTGGCGATCCGGTTGATGGCTATTTCCAGATCTACGCGACCGATGACCAGGGACGCACTTGGCGTTTGCTGCCTGACGGGCCGCGTGCAGAAACTGGCGAAGCTGCATTCGCGGCGAGCGGATCGTGCATCGCCAAGGTGCAAGACGCATTGATCATCGGTACGGGCGGTAGCCGGGCGCGATTCCATCGTCTTGGCAACGGCAATCCGCGATGGCAAACGTTCGAGAGCGGCATGGCGCGCGGCAAGTCCGAGGCAGGCGTGTTTTCACTCACACCGGCAGCCTCTGGCGTGTTTGCCGTCGGAGGCGACTATGCCGCGGAACGGTCGCCTGGCAATGCGACCGAATGGCGCGACGCTACCAAACGCAACTCTCTGATCCGCCTCATCGCGCCCCGCGGTTATCGTTCGGGAGTGGCCTGTCACGACGGCACGCCACTGGCGTGCGTGGCCGTCGGACCCACCGGTGTCGATCTGTGGAATACGGTGCAATGGGCGACCCTGTCGGGCGTTGGTTATGACGCCATCGACCTCGCTGGAACTGTGGGATGGGCGAGCGGCGATGCGGGTCGGATAGCGCGTATTGAGATCAAGGAATGACCTTGTCGTCTCACGGCTCTGGACCTCGAATCACACCATAGCGAGGACGTCCCGATACCCTGTCCTGGCCTTCCGAGGTGCCCGCGTGGCACTCACACCCTAGCCTGGATGCAGGGCCTATTTTGTTTTAGACGGCGCAGACTCCAGCGACGCGGTCGGGAGGAAACGAGGTGCCTTGCGTGCCTTGGTGGCCTGCTCGAACGCGTAGCCGAGCTCGATCAGCCGCGGCTCGCTCCATGCCGGACCCATGAAGACGATACCGAGCGGCAGGCCGAAACTTTCGCCCATCGGCACTGTGATGCTGGGCGTGCCAGCGACCGCGGCGGCACCGTAGCCTGCGCCGGTGAAGTGGTCGCCAGTAATGGGATCGGTCGGCCATGCGGGCGACATCGCCGGTGCGATGAGCGCATCGAGGTGCTGGGACGTCAGCGCTGCGTCGATGCCCTCAGGCCCGGCGAGCCGCCGTGCCTTGGTGCGTGCATCGATATAGGCCTGATCTTTCAGCGAGCCTTTCGCCTGCGCGCGTTCGAACAACTCCTGCGCGAAATACGGCATTTCCTTCGCTTGGTTCTGCTTGTTGAATTCGATCAGTCCAGCAAGGGTCTTGATCGGCGCCTCGCTTTTCAGCAGATAGTTTTCGAGGTCGGTCTTGAATTCGTACAGCAGCACTTCGAGTTCCGCTTCATCCCATTGACCCGCCGTCGGAATATCCGCATCGACGACCACTGCGCCTGCTGTCTTGATCGCGGCGATAGCGCGCTCGAATTGCGCGTCGACATCAGGGTGATAGCCCATCGATTTGCGTACCACCCCGATGCGCGCGCCCCGAAGCGCATCCTTGTTCAAGCGTGCGGCATAGTCGAATACGGTTCGACCGCTGCTTTGCGTGGTGGCGACATCGGCATCGTCGCGGCCGACGATCGCCGCCAGCAGGAGCGCAGCATCGGCCACCGTGCGTGTCATCGGGCCTGCCGTGTCCTGGCTGTGCGAGATGGGGATGATGCCGCTGCGGCTGACCAGACCGACCGTGGGTTTCAGGCCGACCAGACCAGCGACGGCCGCGGGGCAGATGATGCTGCCATCGGTTTCGGTGCCGATGCCAGCCGCGGCGAGATTGGCCGCGATCGCGGTACCGGTTCCCGAACTCGAGCCACATGGATTGCGATCAAGCGCGTAGGGATTCCTGGTTTGACCACCGCGTCCACTCCAGCCCGAGGTCGAGCGCGACGAACGAAAGTTGGCCCATTCGCTCAAGTTGGTCTTGCCGAGGATGACGGCGCCGGCTTCGCGCAAACGCTTGACAAGGAACGCATCGGTCTTGGGACGATGATTGGCAAGGGCCAGCGACCCGGCGGAATTCACCATCGGCGTCGCATCGATATTGTCCTTCAACAGGATTGGTACGCCGTGCAAGGGGCCCAGCACCGTGCCGGCCTTGCGCTGCGCGTCGCGTTGATCGGCTTCCTTCAGCGCGTCGGCATTGAGTTCGATGACGGCATTGAGGGTTGGCCCCGCATCGTCGATGGCGGCGATCCGGTCGAGATAGGCCTGCGTCAGGGCACGACTGCTGAGTTCGCCCTTGGTCATCCGCGCCTGCAGCGTGGTGATGTCGACTTCCTCGAATGCGAACCCGCTGGTGGGGGCTTGCGTTTGGGGAGATGCGGAGTCTGGCAAGCGCGATCCACGATCGCACGCCTGCAGCAGCAACAACGAGGCGGCCAACAGCAGTAGTCTCATCCGAACTATCCCCGTATCCAAGGCAAGCGGGCAGGATAATCCATCGGGGCCAACGCGTTTCAGTAGCGACGGCGGACGATATCCCGGGCGAGCACCCACACCACCAGCAGGTTGATCGCCACCACGGAGCTGGCAAGCCAGCCCGGATATCGCATCAATGCGTAGAGATCGAAGGGAAGGTAGATGGCCGCGGCCAGACAGCCGAGCCACGAGGCCCACGCTTTCGCGCGCCACAATCCCCAAGCCTCGACCAGATGCACGCCCCCATAGGCAAGGATGGCCGCGGCTGCCAGGTGCACCGAACCGGGATTGATCTTCTGGGCAAGCAAGGCCATCGCTCCGTGGTGCGGATCGAGCTGGAAATGAGCGATCAACTCATGCACGAAGGTCTGCAACGGCTTCGGACCCAGCAGCTCCAGTCCGCTGGCAGCCAGTACCGCCAAGCTGCCCTTGACGGCCTCGACCACCGCGATCGCATGCAGGCCCGGATGGTGATGCGGGTCCGGGTCGTAGCGATCGATCACGCGGGTCGCGGTACGTTACGCCGCGCGGCTGGCGCGCTTGCGGTCGTTTTCGGTGCGCTGCTTCTTGCGCAGGCGGATCTGCTTGGGCGTGATCTCGACCAGCTCGTCGTCGTCGATGAATTCCAGCGCCTGTTCAAGCGATAGCTTGATCGCGGGCACCAGGCCTTCGTCAATGTCCTTGCCGGCGGCGCGGAAGTTGGTCAGCTGTTTGCCACGCAGGGCATTGACCGTGAGGTCATTGTCCTTGGAGTGGATCCCGACCAGCTGGCCTTCGTAGATTTCCTCGCCCGGTTCGATCAGCAGGCGGCCACGTTCCTGCATTGCGACCTGTGCATACGCAGGCGACGAGCCGGTGGCATTGGAGATCAGCACACCGTTCTGGCGCTGGCCAATCTCGCCTTCGCTGCGCGGGCCGTAATGATCGAACACATGGAACAGCAGGCCGGTGCCGGCAGTAATCGTGCGGAACTCGGTCTGGAAACCGATCAACCCACGCGCAGGAATCATGAAATCGATGCGCACGCGGCCTTTGCCGTCCGGTTCCATACTGGTCAGCTGCGCCTTGCGCTCGCCGAGGCGCGCCATCACTCCGCCCTGGAATTGTTCCTCCAGGTCCACCACCAGAGACTCGTAGGGTTCCATCTTCTGGCCGTCGATGTCCTTGATGATGACTTCCGGGCGCGACA
>JBDSEX010000165.1:0-3049 GCA_039919835.1 Luteimonas sp. | reverse complement strand
AGACGCGGATGGCGCCGCTGGAAATACGGGCACGTGGCGCCAGGTTCTAGACTGTTTTCCCACGGGGACGTTCTCCAGTCGCAAAGCGTCCCAAGGCGCACGTGTCTTGCCAGCACCATCTCGCGCTGAGCTCCTGCGACCAGATCTGCAATGATTGGCGGACATTCGTACGGAGCCGCAAGATGAAAAAAGCAATCGCGCTGATGCTCGTTGCATTGCTCGCGCTGGCAGGCTACGTCGCGGCAGGCCCCTACCTCACGATGCGCGCGATCCGCGATGCGGTGCGGAGCGGAGATCATGCGGCGCTGGGCGACCAGGTCGATTTTCCCGCGCTGCGCACCAGCCTCAAGGCGCAACTGGGCGATCACCTGATTCGCAAAGCCGGGGCGGACATGCAGTCGAGCCTGTTCGGCGCGCTCGCATTGACGGTGGCGGGCGGCGCGTTGAACGCCGCAGTTGAAGTGATGGTGAATCCGGTCGGCCTCGGCGCCCTGATGGAAGGCCGGCAGGTCTGGCGCAACGTCAATGGCTCAGTTGAGGCGCAGCCGGACGCGCCCGGTGGTCGGCCGCTGCAGGATGCAGCGACCCACTACGAGTCCCTCTCACGGTTTACCGCGACGGTGCCGGATGAGAGCGGGAAGCCGGTGGTGTTCGTGCTGACGCGGGATGGATTGCAATGGAAGCTTTCGGACGTGCGATTGCCGTTGTAATGGCGGCTTCATCTGCCGCGCCCCCCAGCCCCAAACATTGCGTCGACTAGCGACCTAACAACGTTCCATCTCGGCGCACGCCGCCATTGAACATCAACGGCCGCACTTGCGAAAACCACACACGTTCCGACTTGGGTTTGCCGATGCACTGTCCGACCGGCTCTCGCGGCTGACGTTGCTCCATCGGCCCGCAGAAACTTCCTCCGGGAAAAAAATGTTGCGGGTTGCTGTCTTCGTAAACAATCAGGAATTCGCCACGCCATGCGGCACATGCCCGGCAGCGACATGCTGTCGCGCAGAATCGATGTTGTGCAGCGAATCGTCGAAGAAAATATCGGCGCCGAAGGCTTCCAGGAATGGCCCCTTGGCGCGTCCTCCCAAGAACAGTGCCTCATCCAGGCGCACGTCCCATTCGCGCAACGTGCGGATCACGCGTTCGTGCGCGGGCGCCGAGCGCGCCGTGACCAGCGCGGTACGGATGGGCGCGGCATCGCCTCGCGGAAAGGCCGCCTGCAGGCGATGCAGGGCGTCGAGGAAACCCCTGAACGGCCCGCCCGACAACGGCTCATGCGCGCGTTCGCGCTCATATTGCGCGAAGGCATCAAGCCCGCCTTCCCGCGACATGCGTTCGCCTTCGTCGCCGAAGATCACGGCGTCGCCGTCGAAGGCGATGCGCAGCTGGTCGGAGCGATGTTGCGGTACTCCCCGACCAGAACGTTCGGGGTCCGGTTTGGCGGGAAGGATCGTGGCCGCAGCCACGCCGTGTTCCAGCGCGCGGCGCACCGATTCTGGGTTGGCCGACAGGAACAGCTGCGCGCCGAACGGCTTGATGTAGGGCCAGGTTGGCGCACCCGAAGTGAACGTGGCCCGGGTAATCGCAAGGCCGTGGTGCTGGATCGAATTGAAGATGCCAAGGCCGGTGTCGGATGAATTGCGGGACAGCAGGATGACCTCGACATGGGGTGCATCCTCGGGCGCGTTGTCGTTGAGCGCCAGCAGTTTTCGCACCAACGGAAAGGCGATGCCTGGCTCGAGGATCTCGTCCTCGCGTTTACGCTGGTGATCGGCGTACGCCTGGATTCCTTCGCTCTCGAACAGATCGTGGCTGTGTTCGAGGTCGAACAGCGCGCGTGCCGTGATGGCGACGATCAGGGGATTGGGGGCGACAGGGCTCATGCGGTTATTCTCCGGCATGCGCGTCGCTCCGGTTGCGAATGAGATGCCGCGAACGCTTGAAGTCGCTCCGGTGGAAGCTGGAACTGCACGCAGCCAACCTCGGCAAGCGACGGGCTAGACATTCCGTGCCCTCGCATGGTTCGCCTACACCACGAACTGCTCACTCAGGATTCGCTCCTCCAGGTTGTGCTCGGGATCGAACAGCAGCGTCACGGTGAGGTTGCGGGACTCACGAATGGTGACTTCGACCACGTCCCGAGTTTCGTGCGAGTCGGCGGTGACGCTGACGGGGCGCTTGTACGCATCCAGTACACCGAAACGCACCTCGGTATCGGCCTTGAGCACGGCACCGCGCCAGCGCCGCGGCCGGAACGGTGCAATCGGCGTCAACGCGAGCACGCCGGAACCCAGTGGCAGGATCGGCCCGTGCGCGGAGAAATTGTAAGCAGTGCTGCCTGCGGCGGTCGCGAGCATCACCCCGTCGCACACCAGTTCATCGAGCCGCGTCTGCCCGTTCAGATCAATGCGCACATGCGCGGCCTGGCGGGTCTGCCGTAATAACGACACCTCGTTGTACGCGAGCGAACCGACGCTCGCGCCAGACTCGGTCTGCGCAAGCATTTCGAGCGGCCGCAGCACGGCGGGCTCGGTCATGGCGATGCGGTCGATGAGATCGTCGCCGCGATGCTGGTTCATCAGGAAGCCAACGGTACCCAGTTTCATCCCGTAGACGGGTTTGCCAAGGCCACCGTAACGGTGCAGCGTCTGCAGCATGAAACCGTCACCGCCGAGCGGACAGATCACGTCCGCGTCTTCCGGAGCGTGCTGGCCGTGGCGCGACACCAGCTCGTCCAGCGCCTGCTGCGCACCGTCGGCCGGACTGGCAAGGAACGCGATACGCGGGGCCTGGTTCATCGAGGGATCCGGTTACAAACCATGCACATGGCGGCGAGGATAACGCAGGGGTGGCCTCGGTCCACCATGCTCTCGATTCCCTGCATCGTCAGCCGGTGCCAAGCATTCGTACGCCTGTGGCATTCCTTGAAACGTCCGCGAGTAATGCATGCGCACCCGCGGGCTCCGCCCTACTCGCCCGCAGCCGCCATCTGTGCCAGCCTCCGCACCGCCACCGACACGGTGGGATAGTCGAGCGACTTCTGCGC
>JBDSEX010000161.1:0-3304 GCA_039919835.1 Luteimonas sp. | reverse complement strand
GCGCCGTACTCCATCACGCACCGCTGCACACGCTGCGCAACAACTGACATCAATCAAACGGATCCCACATGACCAATATGAACATACCCAAGTGCGCTGCCATCGAGGTGCGCCAGCTGTCCAAGCGCGTGGCCGACGCCGGCGGCGAACTGACCATCCTCGACCAGGTCGACCTCGAGGTTCAGGCGGGCGAAACGCTGGCCATCGTGGGCGCATCGGGCTCGGGCAAGTCAACCCTGCTCGGCCTCCTGGCCGGGCTCGATACGCCCACCAGCGGCAGCGTCAGCCTGCAGGGCGCCGACCTGTTCGCGCTCGACGAAGACGGCAGGGCCGCGCTGCGCCAGCGCCACCTGGGCTTCGTGTTCCAGTCGTTCCAGCTGCTGCCGCACCTGAACGCGCTGGAAAACGTCATGCTGCCGCTCGAACTGCGCGGCGAGCGCCAGGCGAAGGCCAGGGCGCAATCGATGCTCGAGCGGGTTGGCCTTGGATCGCGCCTGGGGCACTATCCCAAGTTCATGTCGGGCGGTGAACAGCAGCGCGTGGCGCTGGCGCGCGCCTTCGTGACGCAACCCGCGGTGTTGTTCGCCGACGAACCCACCGGCAACCTCGACACGCAGACCGGGCAGGCGATCATCGAACTGCTGTTCGCGATGAATGCGGACGCCGGCACCACGCTGGTGCTGGTGACGCACGACGAGCACCTCGCCAAGCGCTGCGGGCGCATGATCCGGCTTGAAGCCGGGCGGCTGGATGGTGGACGGCTGGTGCCAGCGTGACCGGGCCGACAGGGGTAATGCAAAGTCGTCATGCCCGCGTAAGGCGGGAACCCATGGACTTTGCTCGACATAAACAACGGCCTCGGGTTGCCACCTTCGCGGGAATGACGATCAAGGGCAAATGCCCATGACCCATTTCCGCAACACATTTGGCCTTGCATGGCGACAGTTGCGGCGCGACTTGCGGGCAGGCGACATCCGCATCCTGCTTGCAGCGCTGGTGCTTGCGGTCGTAGCGGTGACGGCAGTGGGTTTCATCACCGATCGCGCCGAGCGCGCGCTGGCGATCGAGGCAAACCGGCTGCTCGGCGGCGATGCGGTCATCCGCAGCGAGGCACCGGTTGGTGATGCCATTCGCAGGCTCGCTGACGCCAAGGGCCTGCGGCGCGCCGAAACCGTCGAACTGCCAACCATGGTCCGTGCACGCGACGACCTGAAACTCGGCGACCTGCGCGCGCTAGGCGAGGGCTTTCCACTGCGCGGCAACTTTCGCATCGCCGATGCCGATGGCAACGAACGCGATGCCGAAGGCCTGCCGTCAACCGGAACGGTGTGGATGACCCGCGCTGGCGCCGACCTGCTGGGTGCGCGCATCGGCGACGACATCGGCATCGGCGATCGGCAGCTGCGCCTGTCGGCGCTGGTCGTGCAGGAACCGGACGCGGCGCTTGATTATTTCAATGTCGCGCCGCGCGTGTTCCTGAGGCTCGCCGACCTGCCCGCCACGGGCCTGGTGCAGGAAGGCAGCCGCATGCGCTACCGCTTTGTCGTTGCCGGCGATGCGCCCGCGGTTGAAACCTTCACCACCGCGGCGCGCACTTCGCTCGCGCGCGGCCAACGCCTGGAAACCGCAGGCGATGCGCGCCCGGAAATCCGTTCCGCGCTGGATCGCGCCGGCCGCTTCCTTGGTCTGGCCGCACTGGTTTCGGTGGTCCTCGCCGCCGTGGCGGTTGCGATGGCGGCGCGCCGCCACAGCGAACGCCACCTGTCGGGCGCAGCGGTCATGCGCTGCCTCGGCGCGAGCCAGCGGACGCTGGTAGCCATCCATGTCGGGGAACTGGTGTTGCTGGGCGTGTTCGCCTGCGCCGTCGGTGTCGCACTCGCGTTCGGGTTGCAGTCGGCAGTCGGTGCATGGCTCGCACAAAAGCTGGGGCTGTCGATTCCCGCGGCGGGCTGGTTGCCGGCGGCGCAGGGCCTCGGCGTTGGCATGCTGGTGCTGCTCGCGTTCGGCGCGCCGCCCGTGCTGGCGCTGCGCCGCGTGTCGGCGTTGCGCGTGCTGCGTCGCGATCTCGACACCACCGAACCGAGCGCATGGCTGGTCGCGCTCGCCGGTCTTGGCGGGCTCGCCTTGCTGTTGTGGTGGAAGGCCGGGTCCGCGACGCTCGGCAGCGCGATGCTGCTGGGCATCGTCGGCACCCTCGCGGTGCTGGCGACGCTGGCGTGGCTGCTGATCGTGCTGGTGCGCCGCCTGCGAACGCGATTGCGTGGCAGCCTGCGCTATGGCCTTGCGAACGTCAGCCGCCGCGCCGCAACCAGCATCGCGCAGGTGTCGGCGCTCGGCCTGGGCTTGATGGCGCTGCTGTTGCTCACCTTCGTGCGCACCGATCTGCTGGATCGCTGGCAGTTGTCGCTCGCCCGGGACGCGCCCAACCGTTTCATCGTCAACGTGCAGCAGGACCAGCTGGACGCGGTGCGCGCGCACATGCAGGCGAAGGGCATCGCAGAACCGACGCTGTACCCGATGATCCGGGGACGCCTGGTCGGACGCAACGGCAAACCGGTCAGCGGCGCGGATTATGCCGGTGACAGCGAGGATGGGAAGCGCTGGGCCGAACGTGAGTTCAACCTGTCGGTGGCGCCGGCGTTGCGCGACGACAATCGCGTCACCAAGGGAAAATTCTGGCCTGCGCAGGAACTTGCAAAGCCCGAACTCTCGGTCGAAGAGGACTTCGCCGAAGCGCTGCGCTGGAAACTCGGCGACACGATTGCGTTCGATATCGCCGGCCGGCGGTTCGAGGCGCGGATCACCAGTTTCCGCAGCGTGGATTGGGAAAGTTTTCGCCCGAATTTCTTCGTCGTCGCATCGCCAGGCGCGCTGGACGCCTATCCCGCGAGTTACATCACCGCCGTGAGCGTGAAACCCGGGCAATCACGCTTCACTGCGGACCTGGTCGGTGCGTTTCCGAACGTGTCGGTGATCGATGTCGATGCGGTGCTCAAGCAGGTGCGCAGTACCGCGGACCAGGTGTCGACGGTGATTGAGGCGGTGTTCTATTTCTCGCTTGCAGCAGGCGTCCTCGTATTGCTTGCGGCAGTCAGCGCGAGCCAGGACGAACGCCTGCTCGAAGGCGGTGTGATGCGCGTTCTCGGTGGTAGCCGGCGGCAACTGCGCCTCGCGCAGGCGTCGGAATTCGCCGCGATCGGCTTGTTGTCGGGGCTGGTGGCGGCAATCGCGGCGTCGGTGCTGTCCGGCGTCGTGGCTACGCGCGTGTTCGACCTGCCGTGGGAGCCTGATTTCGGGATGGCCG
>JBDSEX010000313.1:0-2965 GCA_039919835.1 Luteimonas sp. | reverse complement strand
GTTCTGGGTGCGGATGCTGGCAGTCATCGTGGCGGCGTACGCGTTCAGTCCCATCGACCTGATTCCGGACTTCATCCCGGTCATCGGTTATCTCGACGACCTGGTGCTGATCCCGCTGGGGCTGGCGTTGGTGGTGCGGTTCACGCCGCCCGAGGTCATGGCATCGGCGCGGGAACGGGCGCTGCATGCGTCAGCGAAACCGGTCAGTTCCGCGGCAGCGGGCGTGATCATCGTGGTCTGGTGTGTGGCTGCATGGCTCAGCCTGCGCTGGATTCGCGGCGTGATCGCTCCGTGATCACACACCGCGAGCGGTTAGTTTCCTGAATCGATACAGGCCTTCACGCGCGCCATCCATCCGTAGTTCACACCCGCGGACGCATGTTGTCGTTCCGGTTGGCACTACCGGCACCTCATTCCTGGAGATCTGCCATGTTCGCGAATACAAAACTACGCCTGCTTGCACTGTCGGCGGCCACCGCGGTGATGATGGCGGCTGCACCGGTGGACGCGCAGGATTTCGTGTTCGGCTGGAACCCCCGCAGCGGCGACGTGTGGGTCGACCAGCGCTTGGGTGACATCAATCAGTACGGCACGCGCTATCGCGAACCCTTCATCGACGAGATGACGCGCAACTACGCCGCGCCACGCGATCTTGTGTCCGACCTCCTGGTCCGCCAGCGCTGGGCGCCGGGCGATGTCTATTACGCCTGCTCGATCGCGCAGCAGATTGGCCGCCCATGCCGCTACGTCGTCGATGAGTGGAATCGCGATCATGGACAAGGTTGGGGTGCGATGGCGCAACGCATGGGCATCAAGCCGGGTTCGGCGGAGTTCCACCGCCTGAAGAAGGGCTTCGTGCCCACCTATGACCGCTGGTCGCGCCCCATCGTCCTCGACGCCGACCTGCGCCGGGCGTATCCGGACCGCCACGTCGATCACCACGGACGTGATGGGCACGCCGTACTTCGCGGCGATGACCACGGCAAGTCCAATGGTGCCAGCCACAAGAAAGCGTCGTCGGTCCACACCAAGTCGTCCGTCAAGGGCAAGTCCTCCGGTTCGTCGGGCAAGGGCAAGTCCGCTGGCAGCAGCGTCGGGAAAGGCAAGAGCGGAGGCAAAGGCAACGGCGGCGGCAAGAAAGGCTGACGCCCTGGTTTGTTGAGCTGTCAACAAACCCTAGACTGCGCGGATGCTCGCGTCCGCACGGTCTACCCTCGTAACCCATCGCGGCGGCTGTCATTGCCGCCGCGTGCTTTTCGAGGTCGATGCTCCAGCGGCGATCGACGCACTCGATTGCAATTGTTCGATCTGCCGCATGGGCGGATTCCTGCACATGATCGTTCCCGCAACGCGGTTTCGCCTGTTGAGCGGCGGTGATGCGTTGAGCGAGTACACCTTCAACACGTGCACGGCGAAACACAGGTTCTGCCGTCACTGCGGGATCAAGAGTTTCTACGTGCCGCGCAGCCATCCTGACGGCATCGACATCAACGTGCATTGTCTCGATCCGGCCACCATCGCGTCGGTCGAAGTGATGCTGTTCGACGATACCGATCGCGACGCCGCCACCGCGGCGATCGCGCACCTGTCCCGCCCGGCGGATCAAGGCGTGTGAGCAGTACCGACGCGATTCGAATCGTCGGTTACGCACCGCAATGGCGTGCCGATTTCGCGCGGCTCAACCTTGAGTGGCTTGAGACCCATTTCGTGGTCGAACCGATCGACCGCACGGTGCTGCTCGATCCCGAAACCCACATCCTCCATCCCGGGGGCCGCATCCTGTTCGCGGTCGAGGGTGACGGCCGCGCTGTCGGCACGGTTGCGCTGAAACGGGAAGGCGCAGGCGTCTACGAGCTTACAAAGATGGCGGTCGATCCCGCGTATCGAGGGCACGGCATCGGCCGGCAACTGATGCTGGCTTCGCTGGTTGCATACCGACAACTCGATGGCCGGGAACTGTTCCTCGAATCCAGCCGCAAACTCGCCACGGCCCTGCACTTGTACGAGAGCGTCGGCTTCGAGCATCGGCGCGCGCCGCGGCCGGGCTCGCATTACCAGCGCGCGGATGTCTACATGGTGTGGAAACCTGCGTCGCTGCAGCCTAGCAATGGGCCAGAAGTGGCGATGTAATGTTATCGGTGCTTCGTTTCCATCAGTGTTGTTTGGGTAGAGACGCCATCAACTGCCGGATGTCCCCCAGACCTGCTCCAAGCGCTGGTCGCGGCCGCAGTTGTAGCGGTAGAACTTGTAACGGACCGGATTCTTCTTGTAGTAATCCTGGTGGTAGCCCTCGGCCGGGTAGAACCTGGTCGCGGCCACCAGCTCTGTGGCGATCGGCTGCTTGAAACGTGCTTGCAGCTTGCGTTTGCTTGCCTCAGCCAGGCGCTGCTGCTGCGCATCGGTGGTGAAGATCGCGCTGCGGTACTGGTCGCCGACGTCGCAGAACTGGCGGTCAACGGCGAGCGGGTCGATGTTGCGCCAGAACACGTCGAGCAATGTGGCGTAGCTGACCTTGCGCGGGTCGTACTGCACCTGCACCGCTTCGGCGTGGCCGCTGCTGCCGGCGGAGACCTGTTCATAAGTTGGGTTGGCGACGCGCCCTCCGGTGTAGCCGGATGTGGTCGAGAGCACGCCGGGCAGCTTGTCGAACGGGGGCTCCATGCACCAGAAGCAGCCGCCGGCGAAGATCGCCACGGCCCTGTTGGCTGGCTTGGCGGTCGTGGCAGGCGTCGCGGCCGCCGGGGCGCTGCTGGACTGGGCACAGGCGGTCATCGCGGCCAACATCAGCAGCACCCCCGGCAGCACAAGTCGCAGCGGCCGGTGACGTGGTGTTGCGTGGGTCTTGATCATCAGCATGTCCTCAGTGGCGGTACTGGTGCGTCGGAATTGTTTCGATCATGGATACGAAGCGTAGTCCCGGTTGGCCGCAATGGCCTTCGATCCGGTTCATACAAGCGTAAGGCGG
>JBDSEX010000312.1:0-3728 GCA_039919835.1 Luteimonas sp. | reverse complement strand
CGCGACCTTGGCCGACTGGCAGCGAAGTCATCCAGACAGCGTGCTCGGTATGGCCTCGGCTTAAAGCACGCTGCTAACCGGTCTCGATCCGCCCCCGCAACGAATTCGGCATCGCTTCGACGATCACCACATCCACGAACTGCCCGATCAACCGCGCAGGCCCGGAAAAATTCACCGAACGCATGTTCTCGGTTTTGCCGGTCAGCTCGTTTGGATCCTTCCGTGACGGACCCTCGACCAGCACCGATCGCAGGCTGCCAACCATCGCTTGCGAAATCGTCGCCGAGTGCGCATTGATGTGCGCTTGCAGGCGCTCGAGGCGCGCGTGCTTGACCTCGTCTGCAGTGTTGTCTTGCAGGTCGGCCGCCGGCGTGCCGGGACGGCGTGAATAGATGAAGGAGAACGACTGGTCGAAACCGACGTCCTCGATCAGCTTCATGGTCTTGTCGAAGTCCGCCTCGGTTTCACCCGGAAAGCCGACGATGAAATCCGATGAGATCGAGATGTCCGGGCGCACGGCGCGCAGCTTGCGCATCTTCTGCTTGAATTCCAGCACGGTGTAGCCGCGCTTCATCGCCGCAAGGATGCGGTCGCTGCCGGCCTGCACTGGAAGGTGCAGGTAGTTCGCAAGTTGCGGCACGTCGCGATACGCCTCGATCAGCGAGTCGGAAAACTCCAGCGGATGCGAGGTGGTGAAGCGGATGCGGCCGATGCCTTCGATTTCCGCGATCGCACGGATCAACAAGGCCAGGTCGGCGAAGTGCGTTCCTCCGTTCGAGCCAAGGCCCTCACCCTCACCCTCACCCTCGGCTTCGTCCGCAGCGTAGGGCCCACGATACGCATTGACATTCTGGCCAAGAAGATTCACCTCGCGCACGCCCTGGGCCGCGAGTTGCGCCACTTCCACCAGCACGTCCTCGAATGGACGGCTCACTTCCTCGCCGCGCGTGTACGGCACCACGCAGAAACTGCAGTACTTGCTGCATCCTTCCATGATCGACACGAACGCGCTGGGACCGTCCGCGCGTGGCTCGGGCAGGCGGTCGAACTTTTCGATCTCGGGGAAACTGATGTCGACCTGCGATTTGCCGGTCGCGCGCCGGGCGGTGATGAGTTCGGGCAGGCGGTGCAGGGTCTGGGGGCCGAATACAAGATCGACGTAGGGCGCGCGCTTGACGATGGCTTCGCCCTCCTGCGAGGCAACGCAGCCGCCGACGCCGATGATCACTTGCTTGCCGTCGACCTTGAGCCTCGCTTCTTTCAACTTCCGCCAGCGGCCGAGCTGGCTGAACACCTTTTCCTGCGCCTTCTCGCGGATCGAGCAGGTATTGACGAGGACCACGTCGGCCTCGTCCACGTCCTCGGTGAGTTCCAGGCCGTGGCTCGCGGCCAGCACATCGGCCATCTTGGCCGAGTCGTACTCGTTCATCTGGCACCCGTGGGTCTTGATGAAGAGCTTGCCGGCGACCGGTTTGGCGGACGGCGTCGGGGCGGGCTGGTCCTGCACGGACGGTAGGGCGGTGTCGGGAGGGGGCATGGCGGTTTCCGGGAGGGCGGCGGTAAATCCGCGCCGGATGGGAGTGCGTAATAGTGTATTCGGTCACGGTCCCGGGCTAACCAGGGGCCTCCTTGCCCCGATCAAGGCTTGGCAAGGACACTCCGACGGGGGACACTCCGCCAATGAAGGGCGCAACATGAAAGGGATCGGGGGACTGCTGGCTGTCTTCTGCACGCTGGCGGCGCTGGCTGCCGGCGACGCGCACGCTGGCACGGTTTACCGCTGCGACAGCGCCCAGGGCGGACGCAGTTATTCCAGCAAGCGCGTCTCGGGCGCCACCTGCACGCCGATCAGCTCGTACAGCGCCAAGCGGTACAAATCGCCAGTGCCCGCCTCATGGATGACCAGCGCGCCGGCGGGTGCCGTCGGCAGCGCTACCGCACCGACCCCGGTCGCCGGCTCGCCCGCATCCGTCAACGCCAATCCGCCGGCCAGTTTCACTCCCTCATCGGCAACAACCGCACCCGCCGTCACGCCTTCCTATCAAGCCCCGCGGCTGGTGCGCGGCCAGGTCTATTCCTTCATCAAGGATGGCGTGAGGCATTACAGCAGCCGGGCACCGAAAGGCGTGTCCGGCGCCACTGCGATGCGCACCATCAAGTACAGTTTCCTCGAAACGTGCTACGCCTGTGGCGCCAAGCCGGGCGTGAACTTCGGCACGCTGCGCCTGAACATGGCGGCCTACAACAACGAGATCGCCAATGCCGCGCGGGAGCACGGCGTCGATGAGGCCATCGTCCGCGCCATCATCCACGCCGAGTCCGCGTTCAACCCAAATGCCTTGTCGCGCGTGGGCGCGCAGGGCCTGATGCAGCTGATGCCGGCGACGGCACGGCGCTTCGGTGTGAGCAATGCCTTCGATGCCAGCCAGAACATCCAGGGCGGGGTCAAATACCTGGCCTGGCTGCTGAAGCGCTTCAACGGCAACCTGACCCTCGCCGCCGCCGGATACAACGCGGGCGAGGGCGCTGTCGACAAGTACAAGGGCGTACCGCCGTACAGCGAAACGCGCCGTTACGTCGAGCGGGTTGGCGTGCTGGCCGACCGGTATCGCGGCAGCCTGGCCGCCAAGTAAGCGAGCTGCCGCACTGGCGGTTGCGCCAGATCCACTCCGGACCACGCGCAAGGCCTTGATTGGAGGCGAAAGATTGTCGGCGGATTCAGCGTTCCGTTACACTTTGCCGTCTTTTCTGGCCGGTTCCGCGACGCGAAACCACAAGGCGCTTCGGCCAGATCGCTACTGAACGTCTTTTGCGGAGTGCCGGATGGCGAATGATGAGGTCAAGGGCCCTGATAGCCAGGGTCGCCGCCGGTTCCTGACTGCGACCACCGCTGTGGTCGGAGCAGTCGGAGCCGGTTTTGTCGCAGTGCCATTCATCAAGTCGTGGAGTCCGAGTGCGCGGGCCAAGTTGTCCGGTGCGCCGGTGACCGTCGATATCAGTGGGTTGCAGGAAGGCCAGCTGCTGACGCAGGAGTGGCGCGGACAGCCGATCTGGATCATCAAGCGCTCCAAAGCGATCCGCGACGCGCTGCCGACGCTCGACAGCCGGTTGCGTGATCCCGGGTCGACCAATCAAGACCAGCAGCCTGGCTATATCAAGGGCGAGCTGCGCTCGATCAAGCCGGAAATCTCGGTGCTGGTGGGTCTGTGCACGCATCTTGGCTGCTCGCCGAAGCTGCACGCCGAGATCAAGCCGGAACCCTTCGACCCGCAGTGGAAGGGCGGCTTCTTCTGCCCATGCCACAAGTCGCGTTTCGACATGGCCGGCCGCGTGTTCGCCGGCGTGCCCGCGCCGACCAACCTGCTGGTACCGCCCCACCATTATGAAAACGACAACACGATCGTGATCGGCGTCGATCCAAAAGGAGCCGCTTAGGCCATGGCGAACATCCTGACGCGGACGGCGAGCTCGGTGGGTGATTGGGTCAACGCGCGTGCACCGGCCTTGATGCCGATGTACCGCAAGCACATGACCGAGTACTACGCGCCGAAGAGTTTCAACATCTGGTACATCTTCGGCGTGCTGTCACTGGTGGCGCTGGTCAACCAGATCGTCACCGGCATCTTCCTGACGATGCATTTCAAGCCAAGCGCGGCCGAAGCGTTCGCCTCGGTCGAATACATCATGCGCGACGTGGAGTGGGGCTGGCTGATCCGCTACATGCACTC
>JBDSEX010000286.1:0-2517 GCA_039919835.1 Luteimonas sp. | reverse complement strand
GGCGACCGCATAGACGCCACCTTTTTCGAGCCAGCCCTTGCCCACACCGCCTGAGTAACCGGGAGTGAGCGAGATTTCGAAGCCGCCGTAGCCGTACAGCAGGGTGGGTGCGGTGCCATCGAGCGTGAGGTCTTTCGGCTTGACCAGGAAGTAGGGAATCTTGGTGCCATCCTTCGATGTCGCGAAGTGCTGTTCGATCGCATGCGTCGATGCGTCGAAGAAGGTCGGCATCGTCTTGAGCACCTCCGGCGCGCCGCCGATTTCGGCGTACGACAGCGTGCTGGGCGTGAGGTAGTCAGTTGCGGTCAGCCAGATCGCATCGCTTTCGTCGGCATCCACCGCAGCTACCCCAAGGGTGCCGAACGTCGGTGCCCCGACGAAGGCAGATGCCTTCCACCCATCCGCGCCGGGCGTCATCACGCTGAGCTTGTTCTTGACGTCGTCCAGCACGTTCAGCACGACGTGGTTCTTGGTCCAGGTGTAGCCGGCGAGCGACGTCTTGTCTGTCGGCTTGAACAACACGGAGAAGTCACGCTGGCCGGCCATGAAGTCGTCGAACTTCGCAACCAGCAATGCACCCGCTGGGTACGTCTGGCCGCCCACGGTCCACGGCTCGCGCGTTTCCAGCGTCAGCCACTGGTTGTGCACCGACTTGTTGATCGAATTGGGAACGTCCAGTTTTGTCAGCTTGCCGTCCTTGCCACGCAGGTAAAGTTCATCGTTGTAGAAGGCGATGGTGCGGCTGACGAAATCGCGCTCGAAACCCCGCGTGTTGTCGTGGGTGGCGGCGATGTACATGTCCTCGGGCTGGCCTTCGTAGACCAGGGTCGCCGATTCGACCGGCGTGCCGCGTTTCCATTGCTTGACGATGCGCGGGTAACCCGACGGCGTCATCGAACCCGCACCCGAAGCATCTTTCCCAAAATCGGTGAACACGTACACGTTGTCCTGGTCGATCCAGCCGAGGCCGCCCTTGGCCTCCTTGCGGAAGAATCCGTCTTTCACCCACCGCTTGGTGGTGATATCGAACTCGCGCGTGACGTCGGCATCGGAACCGCCTGGAGAAAGTGCAATCAGGCAGCGCTTGTAGTCGGGCTTGAAGCAGTCGGCACCGTGCCAGACCCATTTCTTGCCATCGGGAATGTTCTCGGCTTCGCTCAAGGCATCCAGGTCGATGACCGTTTCCCACTGTGGTTTCGCCTTGCGGAATTCGGCCAGCGTCGTCCGCCGCCATACCCCGCGCTCGTGGTTCTTGTCCTTCCAGAAGTTGTAGTAATGCGCGCCGATCTTGTCGACAGCCGGGATCTTGGCGTCCGAATCGAGGATTGCGCGGATGTCATTCTCGAGCTGCTTGAACTCGGCGCTGCTGGCCAGTTCGGCCTCGGCCTTGGCGTTCTGCGCGCGGACCCACGTCAGGGCCTTGTCGCCTTCGACGTCTTCCAGCCACGCGTATGGGTCGTCGCTCTGCGGCGTGTCGGCATAGGCGCTGCCGGCGGCGGCAAGCCCGGCGATCAGGCAGGCGTGGGTCAACTTCGACATCGTGCAACTCCGGAGCAAAACGTTAGTGCCGGAACGCTAGCACAGGCCGGACCGCTACCAGACCTGCCGGAAGTCGCAAATGGCTGCGCGCATGGCCGCCTTGGCGCGGCGTGGCGGAGTCATGGCGACAACGCCTGCTCCAGGTCGGCCATCAGGTCATCCGCGTCCTCCAGCCCGACTGACAGCCGCAACAGGTTCTGCGGCGAGACCGGATGGGGTCCTTCCACCGAAGCGCGATGCTCGACCAGGGATTCGCATCCACCCAGCGACGTGGCATTGGTGAACAGCCGTAACCGGCCGGCCATCGCCAACGCCGCCGTTCGCCCGCCGTGCACTTCGATGCTCAGCATGCCCCCGAAATCCTGCATCTGCCGGGCGGCCACGGCGTGGCCCGGATGCGAAGCCAGCCCTGGGTAATTGACGCGTTCGATCTCGTCGCGCGACGCGAGGAAAGCGGCCACCTTGCGCGCGTTCGCGCAATGCAGTGCCATGCGCGCGCCCAGCGAGCGGCATCCGCGCAGCGTGAGCCACGCGCTGAACGGCGCGAGCACAGCGCCGGTGATGTGGAGGCGGTGTGCGACGCGCTGCTGGAAACCATCCTCGCGCGCGAATACAAGGGCGCCGCCCAGCACATCGCTGTGGCCGCCCAGGTATTTCGTGGTCGAGTGCATGACGATGTCCGCACCCAGATCGAGCGGACGCTGCAGCAGTGGAGTGGCGAAGGTGTTGTCGCAGACCAGCAATGCCTGGTGCTCGCGTGCAAGGTCGGCCAGCGCTGCAATATCGCTGACATTCATGCGCGGATTCGATGGCGTTTCGGCCCAGATCAAGGCGATGCCACCGCTGCAGGCCGCGCGCAGCGCGCTGATGTCGGCCATGTCGACACGGACACACGCCAGGCCGCGCTCGGGCAGGAATTCCGCAGCGAGTACGCGTAGCCCGGTATAGCAATCGTCGGGAACCAGCACGCGCGCACCG
>JBDSEX010000274.1:0-3577 GCA_039919835.1 Luteimonas sp. | reverse complement strand
CTCGACAAGATGAAGAACACCAAGTCCAACGACGAGTTCTTCAGTTCGATGAAACGCTGAGGCGTTGCATCGAAGGAAAAAAAGGCCCCGCATTGCGGGGCTTTTTTCTTGAGTCGCTCTCCGTGTCTGCTTCGTGGCCACTGCCGCGACCGCCTGCGGGTTGCTTGCGGCCGCCCCGGCTCTCGTTGACGCCGCCACCCTGTTTGCCGGCCGTCGCGGTTGCTTCGTATGCAGCGTGCATATAGGCAGCGAATACGGCCTTCGAACCCAGTCTCCTGCAGTCGTCAGTCCCGTCCGGCATGCACCACCAGCTGATTGCGACCTTGGTGCTTGGCTTGGTAGAGCGCCTCGTCTGCACGCACCAGCCAGCTGGCGGCGTCTTCACCGGCTTCCAGCGCGGCGGCTCCAATGGACACGGTGATCGACTCCTTGTCGTACCGGAGTTTCGCAGCGATGTGCGCCCGCAGGTTTTCGCAGATGATATGCAACGAACCAGCCTCGGCGCCAGGCAGCAGCAGCACGAATTCCTCGCCCCCCAAGCGAAAAAAACGATCAGCCTTGCGTGTGCTTTCTGCCACATGCCTCACGAAATCGATCAACACCCTGTCGCCCGCTTCGTGTCCGTAGGCGTCGTTGATGCGCTTGAAATGATCCAGGTCCACGATTGCGAGGCAGTACGGAGTCTTGTGCCGGCGAAACGTCTCGATGGCGATCGCGAGTTCCCGGTCCATCGCGCGGCGGTTGTAGATGCCGGTCAATGGATCGTGCCAGGCCAGTGTTTCCAGCTGCTTGCGTTGCGTGTCGGTTCTGTAGGCAAAGATGAAGGCGAACGTGGAGACCACCACCGACGTCACCAGAAACGAGATCCGTTGCGTTCCATCGGTGAAAATTCCGGGATTCAGCACGATTGCCGCAATGCCCAGTGCTGCCATCACGATCGCCAGCCGACGGTCGATGAGCAGAAAGTTTGCCAGCAACACCGGGTACATCCACAGCGTTCCCGGCAGGCCGACCAGATGCGCTATCGCGACACAGCCGAGCGTGTAGGCCGCGGCGGTGAAAAGAGCGGCGCGATCCACATTGCCGCCGTGCCAGACGTAGAGCCCCGAGGATGTCAGCAGCAGCACGATCAGCATGTCCGCCACGCCGGCCATGGTCTCCCCGTGCGCAAATCGATAGACCGCAAACGGGGTTACGCCGACAACGGTGACAGCCGAGAACAGCACCAGGATGGCGAAGCGGAAATCGGTGCGGATTCGGTGCCAGCTCATGGGGTCTCGCGATACGGGCGTGACCCATCCTGACGGGTGTTGCGTGTACAGGGAGCTTCCATGCGCCAACGCAAGGATTTGATCCTCCATGGGGGCAAGCGAAACCCGAGCGTTGCAGCGTGGGCCAGGGATCTTGAGCTCGCCGATGCAGTGGGTGCGGTTGGAGCCTTCGCCGGTTTCCTCCTCGCAAATCCGGCGGTTCTTGTATCCATCCGCAAAACAGGCCCTTGTCTGCGCTGCCGGCGGACACCGGTCACACCCCGCAGACGTGGTCTGCCCTAGGTTCTACATTCGTCGGCCGCATCGCGGCCAATGCAACAGGACTCATCATGCCCGCTTCCCACATCGTTCCGAGGCTGTCGCTGCTCGCAGCGTCGCTCGTCGTTTTCATCGCAGCGTGCGATCGCGATATGGGGCAGCCGGCCGCGCCCGCCACCGAAGATCCCATTGCCCAGGAACCCGCTCCCATGCCCTCCGAGACCAATCCCGCCACGCCGCCCCAAGCCGATGCACAGATGCAAGCGGTGCTCGACCAGCTCGCAAAGCTCGGCGGCAAGCCCATCGAAACATTGGAACCTGCCGAAGCCCGGAAACAACCGACACCCGCCGACGCGGTGAAAGCGCTGCTGCAGGCGCAAGCCAAACCAGCCGCACCCGAAGCTGTCGCCAAGGTCGAAAACAGCACGTTTCCGGGCCCCGCAGGCGCGGTGCCGATCCGAATCTATACGCCTTCCAGCGATGCTGCAGGCCCGATGCCGGTGATCCTGTACATCCACGGTGGTGGTTGGGTCATCGCCGATCTTGACACCTACGACGCCAGCCCGCGGGCGCTGGCGAATGCGGCCAAGGCGATCGTCGTATCCACGCATTACCGGCAAGGCCCTGAACACAAGTTCCCCGCGTCGCACGACGACACGTTGGCCGCCTACGAGTGGCTGATCAAGAACGCCGGCAAGTTCAACGGCGATCCGAAACGCATCGCGCTGGTCGGCGAAAGCGCGGGCGGCAACATGGCGGCCAACATTGCCATCGCCGCGCGCGACAACCACTGGCAGGCACCTTTGCACCAGGTCCTGGTGTATCCGGTGGCCGACAACGACCTCAACTCGCCGTCGTACATCGAGAATGCGAATGCCAAGCCGCTCAACAAACCGATGATCGAATGGTTCGTGAAACATTACGTCGGCGACGCGGCCAAGACCGCCGACCCCCGCATTGCACTGGTCAAGCAACCCAGCCTCGCCAATCTTGCTCCGGCCACCATCATCCTTGCGCAGATCGACCCGCTGCGTTCGGACGGCGAGAAGTACGCCGAAAAACTCCGCGCCGCCGGGGTGCCGGTGACCGTTCAAACGTACGACGGGGTCACTCACGAGTTCTTTGGCATGGGAGCTGTGGTGGATAAGGCGAAGCAGGCACAGCAGTTGGCGGGTGAGCAGTTGCGTAAGGCTTTCGCAGGGTCAGCCACCACGCAGGCCGTCACGAACTAATCGACGAACGCCACGTGTTGAGACGCCATGTCTGCGAAGGCTGCGTCACTCGCGACGTCGAGAATTTTGCGCTGGATCCAGGTGCAGAGAGCGTCCTGCAAACCAGGTGAAATCGCGACCTTTTTTGACGCACCGATGGGCAATCCAATCCTGGGCGGCGGCCCGGAAAGTTCTGGGTTTGGCCGTGCGTCTCTTCGTGCACTTCCTCGAGGACTTCTGCGTGCGCGAGGCAAGGAGCAGGGTGAAAGCGGACGCTTGCATATCTCGGTTCCAAGCAGGCACCGGAGCCTGCGCCGAGATGGCGGCGGAACTGGAATGTCGGAGAACGAGACTAGCGCTCTAGCCGCTTGAACGAAAACAAATCAGCCAGAGGATGCTTCCGCTTCTCGATCAACGCCCGCAGCAATCCCGCTCCCAGCATGCTGTAAGTGATGCCGTTGCCCCCGTAGGCCATGGCGAAGTGCACACGGGGGCCGTGCTGCGCGTGCGGGCCGAAGTAGGGAAGGCCGTCCTCGGTTTCGGCAAAGGTGCCAGCCCAGGCGAAGGCGGGTTTCAGGGGGATATGCGGGAATAGTTTCGCAACCTGTTTCACCAGGATGTTCCCTTTCTTGGCGACCCGCGCATCGCGCTTCGCCGGAATGTCAATCGTGTCGTCCTCACCACCGACGAGCAGGCGGTGGTCGCTGGTGGTGCGCATGTAGAGATAGGGTCGCGCCGACTCCCACACCATCGTGCGCGTCAATGCACCAAGCACGTCTTCGTCGATCGGATCGGTGATGAAGGCGTAGCTGCTGCGATTTTCCGAGACTGATTTCG
>JBDSEX010000241.1:0-6184 GCA_039919835.1 Luteimonas sp. | reverse complement strand
CCTGCACGACCCCGGCGATGGCCTACATCGAATCCCCTGCGTCCGGTGTGCGGGTTTCACGGCACATCGTGGTGTCGGGTTGGGCATTCCGGGATGGCATCGGATTGCGCGCGGTGGACATCACGCTGGATGGCAAGGTGGTCGCGCAGGCCGATTACGGACGTGTTTACCCGGGCGCGGCGATCTTCTGGAAGATTTCCAACGATCCCCATCATCCGCGCGTGGGATTCGATGCGCTGGTGGATGCCGGCGCGATTGCGCCGGGACGGCACTGGTTGGGGTTGCGGTTGATCGGGAGCGATGGGGCGATCGAGGAGTGGGGTGAGCAGCCGGTTGTCATTACTGACTGAGGGTCTGCTGTATCGGGCTGCCACCTGCCATCAAGGCAATGAAAACCCCGCTTGCCGCAACAGCTGCCCTGTTGCGATCAACGGCAGTCCGATCAACGCCGTTGGATCGCTGGATTCGATCGCATCAAACAACGTGATTCCGAAGCCTTCGGACTTGAAGCTGCCGGCGCAGTCGTAAGGTTGTTCGGCGTCGACATAGCGCTTGATTTCATCGTCGCCAAGAACGCGAAAACGCACCACCGTTTCATCGCGTGCTTCAAACTGTTGGTCGCCGCGCGCGACGCACACGTCGGTCAGGAAGCGCGCGCTGCGGGCGGACATCGCGCGCAGTTGTTCGATGGCCGCGTCGCGGTGGCCGGGCTTGCCCAATCTGACGCCATCGCATTCGGCCACCTGGTCGGAACCGATGACACAGGCATCGGGCGCACGCGCCGATATTGCCAATGCCTTCGCTTTTGCGAGCCGCGTCGCCAACGTCATCGGGGCTTCATTCAAATACGCAACCTCATCCACATCCGGGTACATCACCTCGAACGGCAGCCGCAGCCGCTGCAGCAGTTCGCGCCGGTAAGGTGAGGTTGAAGCCAGGATCAGGCGCGGCATGGAGCGCAACGATCAGGCCAGCGGCGCACGGGCACGTTCGATTTGTGCGAGTTGCTGGTCGATGCGGCGCCGGGCGGCGTCGATCGAGCGCGTCACGATGACCAGTTCGTCCAGTGTGGCGGTGCCGGCGTGGTCCTTCAGCCATAGCCGTTGGCGCAGCATCTCGCGCAGGGCGTCACGGACCGGGTCGGCATCGCTGCCGGCGACGGCTTCGATCTCGGCGCGCGCCGTGCGTAGGCGTTCTTCAAGGGCGTCGGCCGCGTCCAGCACGCCGCTGACGGCCTGCTGGCGCCCTTGGCTGCGACGGCGGATCAGTAGGGCTGCGACAATGGCGATGGCCATGACCAGCAGGAACAGAAGTGTGGCTGTCACGCGGCCGGACCACTGATGGGAAAAACGCAGTCTGCCGCCGGCTCCGTCCCAGAGCAAATTCCCTGCTGTGGCAAGGGCTTGGGTTTGACAGAACTCGCCGCGAGGCCTACCATCCCGCCGCTTATGTCCGCGAACTTGCCCGAGATGCTGGACGCTTGGCGCATGGTCACGGCCCGGCGTGGGTTCGAGGGCCGTCTGTCGCTGGCGTCGATGACGCGCCTTGAGGACAGTTTGTTCGATACGCAAGGCGATGTGCGGTTCGCGATCGAGTTTGGGCGCGACTCGCTGCAGATTCCGTATGCCGAAGTACAGATCGAGGCCGAGTTGCCGCTGGAGTGCCAGCGCAGCCTGCAACGGTTCGTGCACCCGGTGCGCATCGTGCAACGGCTTGGCCTCATCCGGGAGGAAGCGGAGGAGGCTGGGTTACCCGAAGGCTACGAGCCGCTGCTGATGCCCGATGACGGCATGTTGCGTCCGGCAGAGCTGATCGAGGATGAATTGATTCTGGCCGTGCCGGTCGTGGCGGTCATGCCGGGGACGGACGCAATGGAACGCGACTGGGCCCCGGGCAAGGAAGAGGAAGCGCAGGCCCATCCGTTCGCGGCATTGGCAGCGCTGAAAGACCCATCGAATTGAACTGATATATATCGAAAGCATGAGTTTGGAGTAATCCCATGGCAGTCCAGAAATCCCGCGTCACCCCGTCGCGCCGCGGCCAGCGCCGTGCCCACGATGCATTGACCGTCAAGCAGTTGGCCACCGATCCGACCAGCGGCGAAACGCATCTGCGTCACCACGTCACCAAGGACGGCTACTACCGCGGCCGCCAGGTCGTGCAGACCAAGTCGTCCCAGGTCGTCGAAGAAGATTGATTGTCCGGCCGCGTCGAGTGTCCGCAACGGACGCTTGATGCTGTCATGGGTTATCGGGTTCATCACATCGGGCGTCATGCATGAGCGAGTCTGGCCTCAACGGGCGCCCGGGCGTGCCGATTTTTGCGCGCATCGCCGGCACCGGCAGCTATCTTCCCGAGAAGGTGCTGACCAATGACGACCTGAGCAAGTTCGTCGAAACCAGCGACGAGTGGATCGCCGCGCGCACCGGCATCCGCGAGCGGCATGTCGCGGCCGATGGCGAAACCACCTGCGACCTGGCCTACCACGCCTCCGTGCGTGCGCTTGAAGCAGCCGGCGTATTGCCGCAGGACATCGACCTTATCGTCCTCGGCACCACCACGCCCGACCTGATCTTCCCCTCGACCGCCTGTCTGCTTCAGCACCGCCTCGGCGCCAATGGCTGCGCCGCGTTCGATGTCAACGCCGCGTGTTCCGGATTCGTGTATGCGCTGACGGTGGCGGACAAGTTCATCCGTTCCGGTGCGGCGAAAACCGCACTGGTGGTCGGCGCCGAGACGCTGACGCGGATGCTCGACTGGAGCGATCGCGGTACCTGCGTGCTGTTTGGCGACGGCGCAGGCGCCGTCGTACTCAAGGCCGATGCCGAAACCGGCATCCTCAGCACGCACCTGCATGCCGACGGCGGCAAGAAGGAATTGTTGTGGAACCCGGTGGGCGTGTCCGTCGGCTTCAAGCCCGGCGAGCACAACGCAGGCGTCAAGGTGCTGATGACCGGCAACGAGGTATTCAAATACGCGGTCAAGGCGCTCGATTCCGTCGTCGAGGAAACGCTTGAAGCCAACGGCCTCGACCGCCACGACATCGACTGGCTGATCCCGCACCAGGCCAACCTGCGCATCATTGAAGCCACGGCCAAACGCCTGGACATGCCGATGGAGCGCGTCGTCGTGACTGTCGATAAGCATGGCAACACCTCGTCGGGCTCGGTGCCGTTGGCGCTGGATGAAGCGGTGCGGTCGGGCAGGGTGCAGCGCGGACACCTGGTGCTGCTTGAAGCGTTTGGCGGCGGGTTTACCTGGGGCAGTGCGCTGTTGCGCTACTGACCATCGACCAGTGTCGGTCGACTGTCGGAGCGGCTTCAGCCGCCAGCGTTTGGAGTTGCGATCATGCGCATGTTCGATTGAGATCAGAAGCGTGCGAATTCCCATCCGCCGGAGCAAGGGATCGCGGCTGGAGTTGCGTTGGCACAGGCGTTGACGTCCCCGTACGGCGTGGTACAGACAGCGCCGCGCCAGCGCCCGTATCATCCTCGTCCGCTTTCCCCCGGACGCCCGCGTGACCGATCCCCACCTCGCATTCGTGTTTCCCGGCCAGGGATCGCAATCGCTCGGCATGCTGGCCGAACTGGCTGGCGTTCATGAATCGATGCGCGACACGTTCTCGGAAGCGTCCGAAGGCGCTGGCGTCGATTTGTGGAAGTTGTCGCAACAGGGCCCGGACACCGAACTCAACCGCACCGAATTCACGCAACCCGCATTGCTCGCCGCCGACGTGGCCGTCTGGCGCCTGTGGCAGAAGGCCGGCGGTGCGCAACCGGCCGTGCTGGCGGGCCACAGTCTGGGTGAATACAGCGCGCTCGTGGCCGCAGGTGCGTTGAAGCTCGATGACGGCGCCCGTCTCGTGCGCCTGCGCGGTCAGCTGATGCAGGAAGCCGCCCCGGCGGGCACCGGCGCCATGGCCGCGGTGATCGGCGCTGACGATGCGCTTGTGCTGCAGGTGTGCGATGAAGTGTCAGGTGACACCGTGGTCGTGCCCGCCAACTTCAATTCGCCGGGGCAGATCGTCATCGGCGGCCACGCAGACGCCGTCGATCGCGCGCTCGCCGCGCTTGCGGAACGCGGTGTGCGCAAGGCAGTGAAACTTGCGGTGAGCGTCCCCTCGCATACGCCGCTGATGCGGGAGGCGGCCAACCGCCTGTCCGCCGCGATGAACGCGCTTCAATGGAACGAACCTGCGATCCCGGTGGTCCAGAACGTGGATGCCGAAATCCATGACGGCGCGCAATCGATCCGCGATGCGCTGGTGCGCCAGTTGTATCTGCCAGTGCAGTGGACGGGCTGCGTGCAGGCATTGGCGACGCGCGGTGCGTTGCGCATGGCCGAGTGCGGGCCTGGCAAGGTGTTGACCGGACTGGTCAAACGCATCGACAAGAACATCGATGTGCGCCCGCTGGGTACGTTGGGCGAGTTCGATACCGCATTGTCAGACTGGAAAAACAATCAGCCACGGATGCTCGGATAGAGCGTTTCTTTGATATACAACGCTTGTCCGAGTCCGCCCGCGCAATCGTTGGCGAATAGCCGTGCAACAGAAACGCGACACGAGGAAATCCGCATGACGCAGGCGTTGTTAGGGGAGATCGCACTTGTTACCGGCGCAAGCCGCGGCATCGGAGCGGCGATCGCCGATGAACTCGCTATGCTCGGCGCAACCGTGATCGGCACAGCGACGACCGAAAGTGGTGCGCAAGCCATCGGGGAACGCCTCTCCGCGCACGGCGGTCACGGGAGGGTGTTGAACGTCACCGATGGCCAATCGGTCGATGCGTTGATCGACGCAATCGCAAAGGAACATGGGGCCATTTCGATCCTGGTCAACAACGCCGGCATTACCCGCGACAACCTGCTGATGAGGATGAAGGAGGAGGACTGGCAGGCCATTCTCGACACCAACCTCACCAGCGTCTATCGCACGTCGAAAGCGGTCATGCGCGGAATGATGAAGTCACGCAAGGGGCGCATCATCAACATCGCTTCGGTGATTGGCGTCACCGGCAACGCCGGGCAGTCCAACTATGCGGCGGCGAAGGCCGGGATCATCGCGTTCAGCAAGTCGCTGGCGCGCGAAATCGGGTCGCGCGGCGTCACCGTAAACGTCGTCGCGCCAGGGTTCATCGCAACCGACATGACGAAAGATCTTCCTGAAGATTCGAAGCAGGCATTGATCGCACAGATCGCGCTGGGACGACTTGGTGAACCAACGGATATCGCACGCGCGGTCGCGTTCCTCGCAGGTCCTGCCGCCGCCTACATCACCGGCGAAACCCTGCATGTCAACGGCGGCATGTACATGCCGTGATGTTGTGGATGGCAGGAGCTATCGACCCATAAACCCTTGAATCGAAAGGCCTGAATGCGTCATGCGACGCCCGACCGGCTTTCCCTTACACTACCCACCGAATCAGCCTCCCCGGAGCCAGGAAACCAATGAGCAGCATCGAAGAACGCGTCAAGAAAATCGTCGTCGAACAACTGGGCGTCAAGGAAGAGGAAGTCACCAACAGCGCATCCTTCGTTGACGATCTGGGCGCCGACTCGCTCGACACCGTGGAGCTGGTAATGGCCCTCGAAGAAGAGTTCGAGTGCGAAATCCCGGACGAGGAAGCCGAGAAGATCACTTCGGTGCAGCAGGCCATCGACTACGTCAAGACGCACGTCAAGGCTTGACGACGAAAGTCTGATCGGCAAACACGAGTCCCGGCCAGAAGAGCCGCCGGATGCGTCGTGGGAAGGAAGCGCATCGGCGGACTCGATTCGTTGAACAGTAAGGACAGCCGGGGCCGCATTCGCGGCCCTGTGCATTTCTAAGGTTGCAGCCGCTGCCGACCCGGCATGCGTGGAGATGGGCAGGAGATCGTCATGAGCAAACGTCGCATCGTCGTCACCGGGCTCGGAATCGTGTCGCCGCTGGGCAACGATCTGGCATCGAGCTGGGACGGGATCATCAACGGGCGGTCTGGAATCGGCCCGATCACCCACTTTGACGCTTCTGCGTTCCCCACGCGCATCGCAGGTGAAGTGAAGAATTTCGATGCCGCCGCATTCATCAATGCGAAAGACATCAAGAAGATGGACACGTTCGTGCATTACGGCGTCGCCGCCGGCTTGATGGCGATGCGTGATGCGGGGCTTGAAATCAGCGGTGAGGATGCCGAACGCATCG
>JBDSEX010000224.1:0-7641 GCA_039919835.1 Luteimonas sp. | reverse complement strand
ATCTGCCCCGGGTTCGTGCGCACGCCACTGGTGGAGAGGCAGATTCCGGAGCAGGCGAAGGAATTCGGCATCAGCGAAGACGACGTGGTGAAGAACGTGATGCTGAAAGACACCGTCGATGGCGAGTTCACCACAGTCGACGACGTCGCCAACGTCGCACTGACATTGGCGGCGTTCGAGACCAATGCCCTGACCGGACAAAGCATCGTCGTGAGCCACGGGTGGTTCATGCAGTGAGTGCAAAGTCCGTGGACGCGTCGGCAGCCGCACTCGCGCACAACTACGAGACCGTGGCACTTGTGATGCAGGGTGGCGGCGCGCTGGGCGCATACCAGTGCGGCGTGTACGAGTCGCTGCACGAGGCCGGCCTGCGCCCCGACTGGCTGGCGGGCACGTCCATCGGCGCGATCAATGCAACGATCATCGCCGGCAATGCGCCCGAGCATCGTGTGTCGCGGTTGCGCGAATTCTGGGAACTGATCTGTGAACCCGCAGGCAGCCTCGACTGGACGACCGCCGCCATCGCCGGCGCGATGGCGTGGATGCCGGAGTCGATCATGCGCTCGACGTTGGCCGGAAGCCTGAGTGCGACGGCGTCGCTGCTGCAGGGGCAGCGCGGTTTCTTCAGTCCCCGGCCGGTACCGCCATTCGCATTCAACGATGGCAGCGCGCAGGCCACCAGTTTTTACGACACCTCGGCGTTGCGCGACACGCTGGTGCGCATGGTCGATTTCGACCGCATCCACGACGATCCCGATGTTCGACTGACCGTCGGCGCGTGCAACGTCCGCACCGGCAACATGGTCTATTTCGACAGTGCCGACATGCGGTTGCGTGTCGAACACATCCTCGCCTCCTGCGCGCTGCCACCGGCGTTCGCGCCCGTGCAGATCGATGACGACCTGTACTGGGATGGCGGACTGGTTTCGAACACCCCGCTGGAGCATGTCCTCAACAGCACGCCGCGGCGCGACACGCTCGCATTGCAGGTCGATCTGTGGAGCGCGCGCGGGCCACGGCCGCGATCCATGATGGACGTCATGGAACGCGCCAAGGACGTGCAGTATTCAAGCCGAACCCGTCACGGCACGGACACAGTCAAGCGCCTGCAACTGTTGCGCACCGCATTGAACGAGTTGCTGGGGAAATTGCCGGAAGACGCTCTGGACGAACGTCTGTCCGCCGTGCTGGAGCCGTGGCTCAACGACCGCGTGTTCAACATCATCCACATGATCTACCAGGCCAAGCCGCATGAGGAACAGTTCAAGGATTACGCGTTCGGCCAGCTGGCGATGCGCGAGCACTGGTCCAGCGGCTGCCGCGACATGGCGATGACACTGGCGCATCCTCGCTTCTTCGCGCCGCCCACGCGCAAGGTCGGCATCGCCACGCACGACGTGCACCGCCTCACCGCCGAGCAGCCGCATGACGGCGACGATGCTTGATGGTGCGCGCGGCACCTTTCCTCAGAACGGTTTTGCGAGCACCAGGTAGACGATCGCCACCAGCGCAAACACTGGAATTTCGTTGAACCACCGCAAGGCCCGCGAAGATGGCAACGCGCGGCCCGCATGCACCCCATTCAACCAGCGACCGGCCACAATGAAGTGCGCAAGTAGCAGGGCCACCAGCAACAGCTTGGCGTGCAGCCAGCCACCGGCGATGCCGAAGTACAGCCATAGCGTCAGCCCAAGTGCTGCCGCGAACCCGAACATCACGTGGCCGAAGCGATACAGGCGCCTGCCCATCAGCAGCAAGCGTGCGCGCACCGGCGGCTCGTCGCCGGCCTCGGCGAGATTGATGAGGATGCGCGGCAGGTAGAACGCGCTCGCCATCCATGCCATGACGAAAACGAGGTGGGCGGTCTTGGTCCAGAGATAGGCCATGGCGTGTTTCGCGGAAGATTGGAATCCCGGCATTGTAAGAGCGCCCCGTCACTCTGAGCGGGCGGAATTGATGCCGACGCGATATCGTGCCGGCATGACGAAGACCTACGACAAGACATATTTCGACACCTGGTACCGCGCTCGGGGGATCGGCGACAAGGCGCGCCTCTCGCGCAAGGTCGCCCTTGCCGTCGCAACCGCCGAATACCACTTGCAACGTCCTGTTTCGACAGTGCTCGACATCGGATGCGGTGAAGGCGCCTGGCGCGCACCACTGCTTGAATTGCGTCCCAAGGCGCGGTACCTCGGCTTCGACAGCAGCGACTACGCCGTCACGCGCTACAGCCGCACGCGCAACATCCACCTCGCGCGTTTTGGCGATTTCGCGCAGCTGCGTCCCTGCGGTCCCGCGGACCTGCTGGTGTGCAGCGACGTGCTCCACTACCTCACAACGCGCGAACTCGATCGCGGAATGCCCGGGTTGGCGGACCTGTGCGGCGGCGTCGCCTTCCTTGAAACTTTTGCGCGCGAGGACGCGGCCGAAGGCGACGAGCATGATTTCCAGGCGCGCCCGGCGTATTTCTATCGCCGCCGTTTCGAGACGCACGGCCTGCGCGCCCTGGGATCGCATTGCTGGCTGTCGCCATTGCTGGCCGACGATGCGACAGCCCTGGAAGTTTCGTAGCCGCAAATGGACACGCACCCCGGAACGGCACGCACTGCACAATGGGTCAATGTCGTTTGCGCGCCGATTTCGCCGAGGGCTTGCGCAGCGCCGCTTGATAAGCCAACTCCGCCCACGGCTGCATTGCCTCGGAGGAATCCATCGCTTCAGCCGGCGCCGACCAGTAACTGGTCGTGATCTGCCGTGTCCGGCTGTCGAACACGAAGGGCCCGCTGCCTGCGGATTCAAACCGTGCCTGTGTCTGTCCATCCACTTTCAGGTACAGCACCTCGCCTGCAACCATCCCGATCATCGTGCCATCGAGGTAGATGCCCCAACCACCGAACATCCGGCGCACGGTGATCGTCCCCAGCGGCGACAGCAGTTCGATCAGATAGTCGATGTACGGATCGCGGAGAGCCATGCGGCGCCAGTCCAAGCCTTGTCTTTTCCGCGAACGGAATGCGTTACGCCGTCGGCCGCACCAGCAGCGACTTGGCGAACAATCCATGCAACTGGCCAATCCCGCGCGCGATGTGCAGTGTCGCGAACAGCAACACGACTCCGCCGACGAACAGCAACGGCAGCGCCCACGGCTGCAGCGACGTGGTGATGTCGAAACCGTTGTGGATGTTCAGCAACTGCCATCCGTCGACGCCGCGGTCGAAGCTGGCGACGCCTGCCCACGCCACTAGCGGGGCGGCGACAAACGACAGGGCAATGCTCAGCAACGCCACCGCCAAGGTGAAATAGACGATCCCCAACGGCAGCATCGCGACGAAGTACAGCAGCGTGCTCCAGGTGCGCGGATCGGTGAACATGTCCTTGATCCGGTCCAGCCATGGCTTGCCGCGTGCTGCATACAGCGGCCTGCGCGGCATGCGTTCGCCGAGCATCACTTCCACGATCCGCCCTTCCACCAGCGACAGCACGCGCACCGAGCCCAGGAACAGGATCACGAACGGGATGCCGACGATCAGTACGGCCAGGCCTGCCGACAGCGCAATCCCGGCGACGACCCATGTGAAGTAGAAAATACCCGTCGCCAGCGCCAGCACCATGTAGAACAACGCCGCATAGGCGCGCGGATCGGCGGCGACGCCGAAGAAGCGTCCGAGGACAGACGTGCGTTGCCTCGGCGGCGGCGCGCGCAGTGCGGTCTGCACGGTGACTTCCGTGTCTCGATAGATTTCCGCAACTTCCGCCGGCGCGCCGTAACTGGACGCGACTGCGGCGATGACTTCCGCTTCGTTCCGACCCGGCTGCTCGGCAAGTTCGGAACGCAGGTATTCCTCGGCGTCGTACAACGCGTCTTGCACCAGCGCCGGATCGGCGGCGGCCAACGCGGCACGCAGTTGATCAAGGTATTCGGCAATCGAGGTGGGCAGCCGGGATGCGTTGTTTGCGGCGTTCATGGGATCAGGCCTTCGAGGACGGTGTCGACGGAATCACGGGTGGCGCGCCAGGCGGCGGACCACTCGCGCAGGGCGTCGCGTCCCTGCGGGGTAATGCGGTAGTAGCGCCGCGGCGGCCCGGACATCGACGGTTCCACATGGCTGTCGAACAGGCCTGCCGCACCCAGGTTGCGGAGCACCGGATACAAGGCGCTTTGCTTGCCGCTGAGCACGCCGTCGCCAAAGCGCTCCAGCGTCTTGGCGATCTGGTAGCCGTACATCGGCTCGTCGCTGCGTGCCAGCACCGCCAGCAAAGCCAGCGAAACGGTGCCGGTGCTGAGCTCCTTCTGGAATTTCTTGAGCTGCGCATCACCGGGAAACGGACCGGGCTGTCCTTCTGGCGGGTGCATGACGAAACTCCACTAACTTGGAGAGAATGGTACTACTTACATCACTATAGTGAATAGGCTGATAGTCATGCCCGGCAGGCGAGCGGAGGTCCCTCCCAGTGACGGGGCATCGCCGCAGCTACGCTTTCGCGGTCACGACTACCAAGCCTGTGTTCACCCCCCACCCTGCCCAGACGCATATTCCGCTACCCTTGTGCACTGCAACAATCAGGCCTGGCCCCATGCTGTATCAGCTGCACGAAATGACCCGTTCCTGGCTGAGCCCTTACGTGTACTGGGCAGAAGCCAACGCCAAGATCCTCACCGCACCCAGCAGCCCGTTCGCCGTCATCCCCGGCGCGCAACGCATGGCGGCCAATTACGAGTTGTTCCATCGCATCGGAAAGGATTACGAGAAACCCGGGTTCGACATCCACGCCATCGAGATCCAGGGTCACCAGGTCCCGATCGTGCAGACCGACGCGCTGGTCAAACCGTTCTGCAAGCTGCTGCGCTTCAAGCGCTACACAGACGACGCCGGCAGCATCACCGGGTTGAAGAATCATCCAACCGTACTCGTGGTCGCACCCTTGTCCGGCCACCACGCCACCCTGCTGCGCGACACCGTGCGCACGCTGTTGCAGGACCACAAGGTCTACCTCACGGACTGGATTGACGCGCGCATGGTGCCCATGTCGGAAGGCGCGTTCGGCCTGGACGATTACATCGTCTATATCCAGGAATTCATCCGGCACATCGGCGCGGAGAATCTCCATGTCATCAGCGTCTGCCAGCCGACCGTGCCGGTGCTGGCCGCCATCGCGTTGATGGCATCGGGCGGCGAACCCGTTCCTAGGTCGATGGTGATGATGGGAGGTCCGATCGATCCGCGTGAAAACCCAACCGCGGTCAACAACCTCGCCACCGAGAAATCGATCGACTGGTTCCGGCACAACGTCATTCACAGCGTGCCGTATCCGTATCCCGGACGGGGCCGCATGGTGTATCCGGGTTTCCTGCAGCACGCGGGTTTCATGGCGATGAATCCTGACCGGCACATGCAGTCGCATTGGGATTTTTACCGGGACCTCGTGCGCGGAGATCTTGAAGACGCCGACTCGCATCGTCGTTTCTACAATGAGTACAACGCCGTGCTCGACATGCCGGCCGAGTACTACCTCGACACGATCCGCGTTGTCTTCCAGCAGCACTTGTTGCCGCGTGGCGAATGGATCGTCGATGGCAACCGCGTTGATCCGTCGGCGATCCGGGGCAGCGCCTTGATGACCATCGAAGGCGAGCTCGACGACATTTCCGGCCAAGGACAGACCCGCGCGGCACACACGCTCTGCACCGGGATTCCCGAGGGCGATCAAGTGCACTACACCGCGCAGGGCGCCGGCCACTACGGCATCTTCAGCGGCCGCCGCTGGCGCGAACAGGTGTACCCGCAGGTACGCGAGTTCATTCGCCAGCACGCCTGAAGCACCTCCCTCCCTCCTTCTGGAGAGGGACGACTCGATGGCTTGCGCGTTGCTGCTTGCGTATCCCTGCAGGCACCCATCGCCGACGCGCATGTCGCGATCGCAATCGTTTGGCGAGCCGCCCCGCTGCTCCGCGCCACTGCCTCCCGGCGGAAAAACGAAGCCAGTGCGCAGGCGTCGCCAAGCCGTTAGGCTGCGGCTCTCGCCATCGGAACCCTCGCCATGCGCCTCGCCCTGCCGTTGCTGACCGCCGCCCTCGCGCTCGCCTGCCCGCTGGCAATCGCGCAGGACACACCGGCCAAACCGAAATCCGCGCAGGAAATCATCGACGCAGCCCCTGCCGCCGACTGGCGAACGCTCGATCCCGGAAACACGCTCTATCTGGAACTCGCCACGGGTCGCGTCATCATCGAACTGGCGCCCGCGTTCGCGCCGGCGCACGTCGCCAACATCGAGGCGCTGGCCATGGGCGGTTACTGGGACGGCCTGAGCATCAACCGTTCGCAGGACAACTTCGTCGTGCAGTGGGGCGACCCGGTGGAAGATGAAAAAGCACGCAAGCCGTTACCGCGAAAAGTGAAGGCCAAGCTGCCCGCGGAATTCACCCGCAGTGCAATCAAACTCGCTTTCGATCGCCTGCCCGACGCCGACGGCTGGGCGCGTGAAGTCGGATTTTCAAATGGATTTGCCGCCGCCCGGGATTCGCAGAAAGGCGATGCGTGGCTGGCGCACTGCTACGGTGCGATCGGCGCCGGCCGCGATGTCGCCGCCGACAGCAGCAACGGCACCGAGTTGTACGTGGTGACGGGCCAGTCGCCGCGACAGCTTGATCGCAACATCACCCTGGTCGGCCGCGTCGTGCAGGGAATGGAACTGTTGTCGGTGCTGCCACGCGGCACGGGCGCGCTTGGTTTTTACGAGAAAGCCGAACAGCGCGCGCCGATCAAGTCGATTCGCCTGGGGTCTACGCTTCCAAGGACGGACCGCGTCGTCCTGCAAGCGCTCAAGACAGACAGCAAGAGCTTCACCGATGCCGTCGAAGCACGGCGCAATCGCCGCGACGACTGGTACAAGGTACCGGCCGGGCACATCGACCTGTGCAACGTCTCGCTGCCCGTGCGCAGGACGCCGGCCGGGTAACAACTGTGCTACATACGTCACGATCATCTGAAGAGGAGAGGCCAGCGTGAATCGATCCATCAGCAGTCTTTACGCAATGATCGTGGGGGCGTTCCTGCTCGTCGAAGGTGTCTGGGGATTGTTCAGTCCGGTCGTGTTCGGCGTACTCACCACCAATCTCATGCATGCCGTGATCCATGTCGTTCTTGGCATCGTGGGGATCTGGGCCGGACTGAAAGGCCGTGCCCGAGGCTTCCTGCTGTTCCTGGGGGTGCTGCTGCTGGCCGTCGGCATGCTGTGGTTCGTCCCCGGCATCCGCGAGCTCATCATCAGCATCCTCAACGTCAATCAGGCGGTTGCGATCGTGAACATCGTGGTCGGTCTCTTGGCGCTGCTCATTGCCTTGACCGACCGTGGTTCACGGGTTCCCGATCACGGCGCGAATTCCCCAACCGGGATTTCCTGACGGGGCGTAACCGACGGCCGTCGCGCCGGACGGGAGTACGCAAAGGAAACGAAGAGGGCCGCCCAAAGGCGGCCCTCTTGCTATCTGTCACAAACGCAAACCAGCTAGAACTCCTGCGAAAACCGGATCCCGAACGTCCTCGGTTGCGTACTGACGGTGTACGGCTGAAAACCGCAAACCAGCGTCGGGCACTGGGCGAACCTTGCCAGTTCAGTGCGTTTGTCGAAGGCGTTCTTGAG
>JBDSEX010000144.1:0-3168 GCA_039919835.1 Luteimonas sp. | reverse complement strand
GTGCGGTCATCGCCTTCGACACCAGCCCGGTCTTGGCGCCCTTGATGTCGAAGTAGCGGATCTCGCGGAAGTTGAACAGGCGCTCGTAGTAATCCGACCACTTCTGCATGTTGCCGAAGTACAGATTGTGAGTGAGATGGTCGATGAACGTCAGTCCATAACCACGCGGGTGCTGGTCGGCCCCCTGCACCGGCAGGAACTCGCCATACATCGAACCGCTGTCGCCGTAGCGATCGACCAGGTACAGCATGCAGTCGCCGATGCCCTTTACAACCGGCGCATCCACTGCCTTGGAGTCGGCCTTGTTGGTGATCAGTTCGCCGCCGTTGCCGAGCACGGTTTGCAGCACTTCACTCGATGGCTTCTTGAAGCGGATCGCGAAGCCGCACGCGCTCGGGCCGTGCGCGCTGGCAAAATCGGCAGCGAATGAATCGGGGTCTTCGTTGACCAGGAAGTTCACGCCCCCCTGCCGGTACAAGGTGATCGGCCGCGTCCGGTGACGCATCGCGGCGGTGAAACCCAGCTTGCGGAAATAGTCGTGCAACAACGGTCCCTGGCCCTGCGGCGCGGCGAACTCCACGAACTCGAACCCGTCGATGCCCATCGGGTTCTCGAAGGTGGTGACCTGCATGCCGAGATTGGGCACTACGGCTGTCGGTGGCTGGGCGCTCATCGGGGTTCCTGGTTCATTGGACGGTGTGCGGATGGTGCATCGCGGCTTGCACGGATCGCGTCGACGTTATAGTTTCAGATGAAACCATTTGCAAGGTGCAGCGCAGCAATGACCGCACGTCCCACCCAGTTGCTTTCGACCCCAGTCCAAGACCCGGGTCATGACGGGCACCACCACGCGGTGCTCGAGCTCGAACGCTTCCTGCCCTACCGTCTCAGCGTGCTGTCCAACCGCATCAGCCAGACGATCGCCAGCGCGTATGCCGAGCGCTTTGGCATCGGCGTGACGGAGTGGCGTGTGATTGCGGTGCTCGGCCGGTATTCGGGCTTGTCGGCGAACGAGGTGGCCGAACGCACGGCGATGGACAAGGTGGCGGTGAGTCGTGCGGTGTCACGACTGCTTGAGCGCGACCTGCTGCAACGCGATATGCATGGCGACGACCGTCGCCGCTCCGTGCTGGAACTCAGCGAGGCGGGTTACGGCGTCTACGACGAGGTCGTGCCGCTCGCCCTCGGTTTCGAGCGCCAGTTGCTGTCGCCGCTGGATGCGGGTGAACGCGCGATGCTCGACACGTTGCTGTCGAAACTCCATGCAGGCGTGTCGAAGTGAGCGTCGTGCGCTGTCTGCGAGGCGTTGGTTCGGGCATCGAATATCCAGCCGACGTGCTGATGAACCTCGATCCGGTCGATGGACGCCCGGTCGAGATGCTGCTCGATCTCGAACGTCTCGCATTCGAGCAACCGCATGCGGCGTGGTACGACCCGTCGCGCAGGGACATGTGGCGCTTCGGCGGGTTGCTGGCGCTGGACATCAACGACGCCGATGACGCACGCCACATCGTCGCGCTCGGCGAAGGCTGCACACCTCTTCTCGACTATGCCGATCATCCCGTCGCCAAAGCCGCTGGCCTGCAGTTGCAGTTGAAGGAGGAAGGCAACGCGCATCCCGGCTACGGCGCCAATCCGACGCAGAGCTTCAAGGATCGCGGCATGGCGATGACCGCCGCGATGGCGCGCAGGTTCGGCCTGCGCAAACTCGCGGTGCCGACGCAGGGCAATGCCGGCGATTCGCTGGTGCGGTACGCGCTGGCAGGCGGCCTGGATGTGGTGGTGGCGATGCCGGACGACACGCCGATGCCGATCCTGGGGCAGGTCGCGGCGATGGCGCGTTTGCATCCGGGGCGCGTCACGCTGGAACTGGTGCAGGGCACCATCCGCGAAGCGGCGGCATTGCTACGCGAAAAATACTGGTCGGAAGGATGGTTCAACGTCGCCACGTTCCAGGAACCGGGCTGGCGCATCGAAGGCAAGAAGACGCTGGGGCTGGAACTGGCGGAGCCGCGTACAGGGGAGTCACGGTGGTCGCTGCCCGATGTCATCGTCTATCCGACTGGCGGCGGCACCGGCGTGCTGGGGATGTGGAAGGCGTTCGATGAACTTGAAACGCTCGGCCTGATCGGCGCGCAGCGGCCGCGGATGATCTGCGTGCAAAGCACCGCGACCATGCCGCTTGTGCGCGCGTTCGATGCCGGTGCGGACGATACGACCGCCTTGGCTGCGGGCGACACGCTGGCGGTGGGTTTGAACGTGCCGGGCGGCGTGGGGCATTTCCGCGTGTTGCAGATCATTCGTGCGTCAGGCGGTGCGGCGGCCGGCGTCGAGGAAGCGGACATCGCCGATGAATTGTCGCGCGTGTGGCGCGACAAGCACTGGTGGATTTCGCCGGAAGGTGCGGCGTGTTTGTCGGCATTGCCGCAATTGCTTGATCGCGGATTGGTAAAGCGCGGCGAGCGGGTGGTGGCGGTGAATACCGGCTCGCTGGAAAAGTATTTGCCGACGTTGCGGAATTTGCTGGGGTAGCTGTCTTTTTTGCCCGTCATTCCCGCGAAGGCAGGAATCCAGTGACCTTCGTTCCGAAGACAGAAAGCTCCGCTTTGGGCGGGCTTGCTTTTGCAGATTCAAAGCTGGATCCGCGCCTTCGTGTGGATGAGGTTTCAGCGCAGTAACGCCGTACATGTGCTTGCTTAAACGAACGCAAAAAAGCCCGCTTTTCGGCGGGCTTCCCTTGCAGGGTCAAGGGCTGGATCCCCGCCTTCGCGGGATGACGGATTGGCAATGTTCATGAGAGAACAAAAAAAGCCCGGTTTTCGGCGGGCTTCGTTTGCAGGATCAAGGGCTGGATCCCGCCGCTCATCCTGAGCTGGTCGAAGGACGCGGGGATGACGTATCGGCAAAGGTGACCGCGCTATGCGCCTGCGGCCGATTTGCAGCAGAAAAAAAGCCCGCTTTTCTGCGGGCTTTTTTTTAGGATCAAGAGCTGGATGACTCGCTACGCTCGCCCTTCGGGCCATTGCTTCGCAATGTTCGCTTCGGCCTTCGGCCTGCGCAGTCCCGCCTTCGCGGGGATGACGGATTGGCAAAGGCGCTGGCGTCAAAGCCAGCGCGCCAATCCGTCACTTGACCCCATGCATCAACTTCTGGATCAACGGCGCGACC
>JBDSEX010000117.1:0-11472 GCA_039919835.1 Luteimonas sp. | reverse complement strand
GCTTCCAGCAGGGCCGGGGCGATACCGCGCGCGGCTCCGCCCGCGCCAATCAGCAAGGTGCGCCGCGTGCGCAGGTCCAGCGCATGGCGGCCGGTCAGGTCACGAACCAGTCCCGCTCCGTCGGTGTTGTCGCCGTGCCAGGTGTCGCCGTTGCGCACCAGCGTGTTGACCGCGCCGGCGCGGCGCGCGCGTTCGGTGACGTCGTCGCACAGCGCAAACGCCAGCTGCTTGAGCGGAAGCGTGATGTTGGCGCCGACCCCGCCGTTGTGGGCGAAAGCCGTCAGCGCGGCAGTGAACTGTTCGGGCGGTGCGTCGATGGAGACGTAATGGACCGGGATACCGGTCTGCTTGCCGAACGCGGCGTGGATGCGCGGCGACAGCGAGTGCGCGACCGGGTGTCCGAAGACCGCGTAGTGCTTGCTCATGTACGTTTCCTTGTGTCCATCAGGATTCCGGTCACCCTGCCCTGAACGGGCGGGTAGCGAGTCGTTTGTTGCGCATGGCTGATTGTCTGCTGCTCAGGGCGTCACGGCACTCGCAGGGTGGCGCTACCCCACCTGCGGCACGACCCCGCGATCTGGCTGCCTATGCGTGGCCCTGCAACGCCGTGGCTGCATCCAGCGCGAAATAGGTCAGCACGCCATCGGCGCCGGCGCGCTTGATCGCTGTCAGCGATTCCAGCATGCACGCGCGCTCGTCGAGCCAGCCATTCAGCGCGGCCGCTTTCAGCATCGCGTACTCGCCGCTCACCTGGTAGACGAAGGTCGGCGCGCCGAACTCGTCCTTCACCCGGCGCACGATGTCGAGGTACGGCAAGCCCGGCTTGACCATGATCATGTCGGCGCCTTCGTCGAGATCCAGCGCCACTTCGCGCAGCGCCTCGTCGCTGTTGGCCGGGTCCATCTGGTAGGTGTATTTGTTGCCGCCGCCGAGCGCGCCTGCACTGCCGACGGCGTCCCGGAACGGACCGTAGAAACTGGACGCGTACTTCGCGCTGTAGGCGAGGATGCGCGTGTGCACATGGCCGCCTTCCTCCAGCGCCTGCCGGATCGCGCCGATGCGGCCGTCCATCATGTCGCTGGGCGCGACGATGTCCGCACCGGCAGCGGCATGCGACAGCGCCTGCTTGACCAGCGCATCGACGGTGTCGTCGTTGACGACGTAACCGCTGTCGTCGACCAGCCCATCCTGCCCGTGCGAGGTGTAGGGATCGAGCGCGACATCGGTGATGACGCCGAGTTCGGGGAAACGCGATTTCAGGGCGCGGATCGCGCGCTGGCACAGGCCGTCCTCGGCCCATGCGGCGGCGGCGTCGAGCGATTTCGCCTCGGGTGCGGTGACGGGAAACAGGGCGAGCGCGGGAATCTTCAAGCTGCTGGCCTGCTCGGCCACGCGCAGCAGGTCGTCGATGCCGACGCGGTCGATGCCCGGCATCGAGGTGATGGACTGGCGCGTGGACAGTTCGTGCACGAAGACGGGATAGATCAGGTCGTTGGCGGTCAACACCGTCTCGCGCATCAGCCGACGCGAAAACTCGTCGCGGCGCATGCGGCGGGGGCGGGAGTAGGGGTAGGTCATGACGGCATTCTACGCCGCGGTCCCTGGGGACCAGCCCCGCCCCTGCGCGCGATGCGAACGCACGCCCCATAAAAAACCGGCGCCACAAGGCGCCGGTTCGAGGCTTGCATGGTGACGCCAGCCGTTACGGCCTGACGGCGCACGCCCTTACTTCATTGGCCTGCGCATTGGTGATCACGCCCTTTGCCGCCAGGGCGATCGCCACGTCTGCCATGCACTTGCGATACACGATACGCGCGCCACCGGCTTGGACCGTGCAGGTCTTGTGCGCAGCGACCAGGGCCGCGCCGGGGGTCTTCCCGACCGGTGCCTGCAACGGAATCGACAGGCTGGTGCATTGCCCGAACGACGCATTGCCGCTGGACAGGGTCCAGCCTTCGTCCTGATACAGCGCAGGCGACAGGTCGAGGCGCGCATTGGCATCCAGGTCCTGGTTGATCGCCGGCTCCATCAGCGCGTTCGGGAAGTGCGACACGTCGTAGTGCGAGAACGAGGAGCCGGATTCAAGCGGATTGGGCGAATAGAGCTTCGCCCGCCCGCTGGTGTCGGCGCCTGCGTACTGGCCTGGAATGTTCTGGATCGCCGCGTTGAGGCCACCCGCGATGGTCGCCCGGACCGCATCGCCATCTGCCAGGTTGAGGCTGACCGCCGGGATGGTCGCCACGACCGTCGGATCCTCCGCCATGCCGGGCGCGGTGCCGGGATTGGCCGAAGTCGGCACGTTGGCGATGACGACCTGGGTCGCCCCTGCGTTCTGGGCGTTGACGGTCTTGATCTCGAAGGCGCAGGCACCGCGGTTGATGAAGGCGACCTTGCCCGTCAGCGTGCCTGCCGGAATCGTCTCGCAACCATCTGCACTGTCGGGACCCACGCCGTCGTTGACCAGAACCACGTTGCCATTGAAGTTGGCCGGCGTGGCAAGCGGGCCGAACGCAGCGGTGCCATAGACGTAATTGGCGTTGAGCGCCCCGGTGAAGAACAGGCGTTGCAGCGGGCTCAATGCCGCCGGCACCTGCGCGGTCACGCTTGCGCCGGTCCACACCAAGCCGCCACCGACCGCGGCCGTGACGCGCTCGGCATTGGTCATCGACTTCCAGGTCTTGGCCGAATTGTTGTCGTACACATTGTTGGAGTAGATGTCGCCCCAGGTCGGCTGGGTGCCGCTGGGCGGCGCGCCGGTGCCGGTGTTGTAGAAGCCCTGGAAGTTGAGGCCGTGGCCGATTTCGTGCATGACCACGTCGAGGAAGTTGATCTTGCCCGCGGGTGTATTGCCGTCGAGCCCGTAATACCAGCCCGAATTCTCAAGGCAGCCCGGGGTGCCGAGGTTGGAGTTGAAGTTGCTGCGGATGTCGTTGTCCGCCGGGTTCTGGTCGACACCGGAACGCGCGTTGGCGAGCGCGCCGCCGTACCAGGTTTCGATGACGGAATTCGTGAACCAGCCGAAAATCTGCTTGGTGCCGGCGGAGCCGAGCACGCCACTGCTGGCAGTGCAGCTCAAGGGCGTGAATTGCGCCTCGACCTTGATCTCGACGCTGCTGGTCAGCACCGCGCCCCACAGGTCAGCCGCGAACCGGTAGGCGATTCGTCGCTGTTCGCCGATGGTCTGGCCGGGATTGCCGCCGGCGGGCGCGAGCGGCGTCGGATCGTTCAGGCCAACGTTGGGGGCGTTGATGTTGACGGGCGTGATGACGGCCGAATTCGGTCCGCCCAGAGAGACATCGGTGACCGAACGCCCCGCGACCGCGGGACCGGCAACAGCGAGCGCGAGGGCGCTGACGAGAAGGGTCTTATTCATGGACGGCCTCCGTGCTCGACGGCCGTGGCAGGGTGCCTGCCGCATCGGTATGGCTGATGCTGACCGAGCCATCGGGGTTCTGGACGGCGACAACGTTCGACATGCTGCTTTCCGGCAGGTACACCGATGCAACGCCGGACTTGCTGCGGCGATAGGTGCGCTCGGCTTCGGCCTTGCTCTGGGGCAGCGGCTTGCCGATCGACACGCCGCTCGCCTTGGGCACCACCATCTTCAACTGCCGCATCTCGGCCGGTGTCGGCTGGCGCAGTTTCCCGGTCGCGGGATCAATGGCGACCTTCACGCCGTGAAAGTACACGGCTTCCTCGGCGGGAGCCGGTGTTTCGGCGGCGATGGCCGTGCTGGCGAGCGCAAGGCCCGACACCAGCAGCAGCGGCGTGATGCGAATTCTCATTGGTTACCCTCGTTGCTTGATCAGGAAAAAAACGGCCGTGATCGACAATCGCGTCGCTCCCGGCCTGGAAAACCTGAAGAGCGCGCAGCCCCCCAGCCGTTTCCGAGTGTGCGCCGTAACAGCAGTGCGCTTCAATATTGCACCGCAACAATCCGGTGAGGAAGACATAACCATTCAGCGGCCACTGGCGTGATCGGCGGCGGCGCTCCGTTCCGGCTTGTGCAGCGGGTTCAGCGGCGTGCTCCAGAACCAACGGAGCTCCACTCGTTTTCCAACCGGCTGGTTCGCGCCTGCAGGACGGCTATGCGGAGTACGCGCACGGGCCGCCGTTGTGACGGCGGCGAGATCAGATGATCCCGCCACCCAGGTTCAGCCGCACGATCGCGACGAGGATGACGATGCCGTTGAGGATCAACCCCGTCTTGGCGCGGCCACGCTTCTCGCGCGGGGTGATGGCGATGCCGATCGCGGCGATCAGGGCACCGATGGCCGCGAACGGAATCACGAACCAGTTGCCCCAGCCGAGCAGCGGGATCAGGGCCAGCAACATCCACAACATGGCGACGATGCCCCACAACAGACTGATCAATCCCATCTTGGTACTCCGTTTCAGTGAAGGTTGTGGCTTGCGTGGAGGGTGACTGGAAAATCAAAGTCGCTTGCCTACTCGCCACGATCGCCGTTGCATTCGATCCTCTGTTCGCTTCGGCTTTCGGCCTGCGCAGTCCCGCCAACTCGGGCGTTCTGTTTGCCGCTGGATTCAGGAGGTCGCATCGAAACCGTCACCGGCGTCCGCCATCACGCCACGCCATGCACACCGTCGATCTCCACGCACAGCTCGCGTCGGCAGATCGCGGCGTGGACCACGAGGTGGGGCACGCGATCGCCGAAGCGCTGGCGCATCGACTCGACCACCAGCGGCAGGTCGTCGCGGTCGCGCACATAGAGTTTCAGCCGCGTTCCGGGGCCGAAGACGGCAGGCAGCGCGGGCTGCCGCAGCCGCGCGGCGGCGATGAGGCTGTCGAAGTTGGCGAAGGTTTCGTCGAGCTGCGCCATCAGCGCGTCGCCGTGCTGCGAAGCGTGGCCGACAACGCTGGCGGTGCCCGACAGCAGTAGCGGCATGCCGTACTCGGTGGGCGGCAGCATCGCGCGGGCGAAGCTGGGCGGTTGCGGACCGTACGCGCGCGGATAGCGATAGGCGCTGACCTGGCGCGGGTTCTCGACCGGCGTGCCGGGCAGTGCGCCGGCCAGCCAGTAGATCTGCAGCACGCGGGCATCGTCGCAACGGCCAATGGCGGTCGCGGCCGGCAACATGCGCGCGTCCAGGTCGCCCAGTCCGCGCGCGCGCCCGATGCAGAACTGTCGATAGCGCTCTGCGTCGCCGTCGCCCTGGGTGATGGCGTCCAGGTAATTCCAGATGCGCAGCAGGTGCGGCGTGCCGCTGTCGCCGACGAAGCACATCAAGCGTGCGTACGCGTGTTCGGTGGCATCGCGCAGGCCGGAGGCGTTGCCATCGACATCGGCTTTTTCTTCGACTTCGATCACGCCGAACATCAGCTGGCCGTCGCTGGCCCAGGCGATTTCGCCATCGCGACCATGCGACACCGGTGCGTTGGACCGCCAGACCTCGAATGGCGAACCGCCATGCGGCTGCAACGGCACGCGCAGGTAGTGGGGATCGTCGAGGCGCGGCGCGTCGTTGCCAAAACCCAGCACCGCGAACACGTGGTCGTCCTGCAACAAGTCCGCAGGCGAAGCGGCCGTGACGTAGTCGACCGCGAGATGTGGAGGCATGGCGTGCAGCGCTGGCATGGTCGCACTCATGGATTGCCCGGCTGCAGGGTGTCGCCGCGCACCTGTACGCGCACCTGCCGGCGGCGGTGCAGCCAGCCACGGAACGCGGTCGGCGCCATGCCCAACGCGGTCATGGCGTAGATGGCGCGGAACAGGCGCAGGCGCCGCAGCACTGGTTTGGAATCGAAGACATCGCCGGCCAGCATCGAAACCACGGCCGATTCCACCTGGAGCACGTTCTTGGGATTGGCGAACAGGTGTTGCATGGTCGGCGAAGTGAAGCGGTAGATGAACCACTTGAATTCGTCGAGGCCGCGGCTCAAGCGCTTTTCCAGGCGGCGTTGCAGCCGCGCCTCGCGTGCCGGGTCGCGCAGCGCCGCATCCACCATGTCAGCGCCCAGTTCCGCGCTGTGCATGGCCAGGAACACGCCGGACGAGAACATCGGATCGACGAAGGCGTACGCATCGCCGAGCAGCGACCAGTGGCGGCCGTGCATGCGAGTGCACTCGTAGGCGTAGTTGCCGGTGACATGCACCGGAGCAACGCGTTCGGCTCCGTGCATGCGGCGCGCGATCTCGGGCACCGATTCGAGCGTTCGCAACAGAAACGCCGCGTTCTCGCCCTTGCGCTGCTTTAGGTACTCCGGAAAACACACCGCGCCCGCGCTCATCACGTCGTCGCGCAGCGGGATCAGCCACGCCCAACCGTGCTCATGGCGATAGATGCTGATGTTGCCGGCATCGGCGCCATCGCGCCGTTGCACACCGCGAAAATGGCTGAAGACCGCTGCAGATGCATGCCGTGCATTGCGCCGCTTGATACCGAGCTTGCTGCCGAGGAAGGCATCGCGCCCACTTGCGTCGAGCAGATAGCGGGGCCGGAATTGCCGTGTGCCGGCGTGCACGGTGAGGGCGCCGTCGTTGTCGAAGGCAATGCGGTCAACCGGCATGTCTTCGCGCGCATCCACGCCCTCGGTGCGGGCGTGCTCGAACAGCAGCTGATCGAATTCCTCGCGCTTCACGTGGAAGGCGAAATCGGATTTGGCGCCCAGCGCGCGCTTGAAGCTGAAGACGTTGTACTGCCCCGTGTCGGTGGGGAAATCGGCGCCGAGCTTGAGTACGCCAATGGCGCGGACCTGGTCGAGCACGCCGAGGCGTTCGAGGATCGGCATGTTCATCGGCAGCAGCGATTCGCCGATGTGGAAGCGCGGATGGCGGGCTTTTTCCAACAGGGTGACGCGCCAGCCCTTGCGCGCCAGCAAGGTGGCGGCGGTGGTCCCGGCCGGGCCGCCGCCGATCACCAGCACATCGGGGGTTTCGATGGCGGGCGCCTGCATTGCGGAGACGTCGGGAAGTCGGTCTTGCTGGACCTGGCCGGCCGGACTTGGCTGCACATGGGTGCTCCGTACAGTGCCGTCGCGTACCGCGTTCATGTCCTGCGCCGCATGTGTCATTCCAGTTCGGGCCCCGCGCGTGCGATCATTTCGCCGCTGCGGATGATAACGCGCGGCTCGCCGCAACCCGGCCTTCGCGCAGGCCACGCGCCTCGCGATCCACCTGCAACCCCTCATTGAACGGACCACCAAACAATGGAATCGTCGTCGTTGACCGCTGCCGAACGTGAACTCGCCGACCTGCTGGTCGAGAGCCTGAACCTGGAAGGCGTGAGCGCCGCAGAGATGGATCCCGACGCGCCGCTGTTCGGGGCCGGGCTTGGACTGGATTCCATCGACGCGCTGGAACTGGCGCTCGCGATCAGCAAGCGCTACGGCTTCCAGCTGAAGTCCGACAACGAGGACAACCGCCGGGTCTTCGCGTCGTTGCGCGCGCTGTCGGCCCACGTCGAGCAGAACAAAGCCGCTTGATCGTCCTGATCCGGGCGGTCCTCGCGGTCGTCTATGCGGTCCTGGCGCATCTGGCCAGCGCCCGCCACGACGACCTGCTGGCGGCATGCGCGATCGGCGTCATGGTCGTGCTGGTGCTGCTGGCACCGCTGCTGCAGGGACGGATTTCGGCGTGGCTGGGTTTGACGGCCGGCGTTGCCGCTGCGGCCGGGCTGATGCAGACGCCGTACGTGCACGTGCCGCTGCTGTTGGTGCCCTTCGCCTTCATCGCGCTGGTGGCGTGGTGGTTCGCGCGCAGCTTGCTGCGTGGCCGGGTGCCGCTGATCACCAAGATCGTGGCGGCGCTGGAACACACGACCGCACTGGAACTCGAGCCGGAATTGCGCCGCTACACGCGCGCACTGACCGCGGCGTGGGCTGCGTTGTTGGCGATCATCGGGCTGTCGAACCTCACGCTCGCGCTGATCGCCACGCCGGCGGGCCTGTTGGCGCAGTTCGGCGTGCAGCCGCCGGTCACGGTCACGCAGGCGCAGTGGTCGTGGTTCGCCAACCTGCTGGACTACGGAATCATGGGCGGCTTCATGGTCGGCGAGTACCTGTACCGGAAGCGTCGCTTCCCCGGCCGCTACAAGAATTTCGCCGAGTTCGCACGCCGCCTGGCCGCGCTGGGGCCGGCGTTCTGGCGCGACTTCCTGCGTTGATTGCGCGCGGCGGCATGCATGCGACCTCTTTCATCCCTGTCACGATCTGTGCAGGCGGACAGCACCGGCGACGGATGACACGGGTGCCCCCGGCTACCTGCGCTTTCGCTTGGATGTGCATCGGCGTGATCCGGGCGATGGGCGGCTGATGGTGTGGCCTCCTGTCATTCAGGGACGTCGACCGCATGCCGGTGGGACGGGCCAGCCCGGCAAGATCGCCGCGGGGCGCTTGCGGGTATGGCAGCCGCCACGCATGCTTTCAGCGATGAGTGACGCCTTCCGCATCGATCCTGACCACCCCAGCCTGCCCGGCCACTTCCCCGGCCGGCCGCTGGTGCCGGGCGTGGTCCTGCTGGATCGCGTGATCGAAGCGATCGAGTCCGCGCACGGTCCGCTCGGCGCGTTGGCGCTGCCGCAAGTGAAGTTCATGCAGCCGTTGCTGCCCGGCGAGGCGGCGCGCATCGAACTCGAGGGGCAGCCACCGCGCTGGCGATTCCGCGTGCTGCGCGGGCAGGACCTGCTGGCCAGCGGCGAAGTCGTTGCGCGAAGCGTCACGCCGTGACCAGCAACTGGAAGCAACGCCGCGAAGGCGGCAGCCCGTTCGCGATCTGGCTGATCCGCTGCATCGGCAGGTACGGCGGCCGTGGCATCGCCCGCCTGTGCCTGTATCCGATCACCGCCTATTTCCTGTTGCGCCGCGGTGACGAGCGCCGCGACTCGAGCCTTTACCTGGGCCGTGCGCTCGGACGCCCGGTCTCGCTGCTGGATGTCGCGCGCCACATCCATACCTTCGCCTCGACCATCCTCGACCGCGTGTTCCTGCTGAGCGAGGACACGCGGCGTTTCGATGTCGAGATCCGCGGCGTCGACAAGGTCCATGCGCAGCTCGACCAGGGGCGCGGTGTCCTGTTGTTCGGTTCGCACCTGGGCAGCTTCGAAGTGTTGCGCGTGCTGGCGCGGCAGCGGCCCGAGTACACCATCCGCGTGGTGCTGGACAAGGCGCACAACCCGGCGATGACGCAGCTGCTGGACGCGTTGAATCCGCAGATCGCATCGACCGTGATCGATGCCAGCCAGGACGGGCCCTCGATCATGCTCGCGATCAAGGAGGCCGCCGACCAGGGCGCACTCATCGCGTTGCTGGTGGATCGCACCCAGCCCGGCCATCCGGCGGTGGCAGCCGATTTCTTCGGCCAGCCGGCGCTGTTCCCGAGCACTCCCTGGCTGATCGCATCGGTGCTGAAAGTGCCGGTGTGCCTGGCGTTCGGGCTGTACCACGGCGGCAACCGCTACTCGCTGGAGTTCGAGGCGTTCAGCGACGGCATCGACATCCCGCGTTCGGAACGAACCACCGCAATCGCGGCGCTCATCCAGCGTTATGCCACGCGGCTGGAGCATCACGCCCGGCAAGCCCCTTACAACTGGTTCAACTTCTATGATTTCTGGAGCAGCAACGGTGAAGACAGCGACATTGAGCGCAAGCGGATCGATCGCGGCCCCTCCGCCGTCCGGCAGGACGCGCGGGTCGACGCCGATGCAACACAGGTGGCGGCTGGCGCTCGGACTGATGTCGGTGGCGATGATCGGCAGCAACATCGCGTCGGCCGCGCCTGACACGTCCGCCACCACCAGCTGGGTGCTGTCGAAACTCGCGCGGCCCGCGCCGATGCGCACGTCCTTCGTCGAACTGCGCGGCTCGAAACTGCTCAGGCAGCCGCTGCAGGTGTCGGGCGAATACCGCCGCCCGGACACCGACACGTTCATCCGCGACGTGCGCACGCCCTACCTGGAAGTGACCACGATCCGCGCCGGCCAGGCCACCATCAGCCGCGCCGGCAAGTCGCGCACCTACCCGCTGTCTCGCGCGCCGGAACTGTCCGGCCTGCAATCGAGTTTCGGCGCGCTGCTCAGCGGCGACCGCACGCTGCTGCAACGCCACTACAGCATCGCCACCGACGGCACGCAGACCCAGTGGCAGATGACGCTTGTGCCAAAGGACAAGGCGATGGCGACGCGCGTCCGCGACATCCAGCTGTACGGCCGCGGCAGTGAACTTCGCTGCATCGAGACGCGCGCGCCAGTATCCGGCAAGGCCGCAACGGGGGACGTGCAACGCACCTTGCTTGCGACCGCGGCGCGCGGGGCGCCGCCCAATCTCGGCATGGATGCGATGACTGCGCTGTGTCACGGTGGCTCACAAAAGTGATCAGTCGTGCGATCAAACCCGACGCCGCGCGCGCGGCTGGTGGGATCAGGCGGTCGCAATGAGCGTTGCGTCGACATGACGCCGCGCATGCGGGTCGCCCTGGCGCTGCTGTGGATCGCCTTGCTCGCCATTGCCGGCTGGGCGGTGTCGCAGCAGCTCGCACTGAGTGGCGACCTGCGCAAGTTCATGCCCTCCGCGGAAACTCCTGCGCAGAAACTGCTGATCGATGAACTCGGCGAAGGTCCGGGTTCGCGGCTGCTGCTGATCGCGTTGTCAGGCGCGGAGCCGGAAACGCTGGCGGCGCAGTCGCAGGCGTTGCGCGATGCCCTGTCCGCGGATCCGGAGTTCCGGCTGGTCGCCAATGGCGCCGATGCGGGCCTGGATGCGATCCCCGAACGGTTGCGTCCGTATCGGTATCTATTGTCGCCCACGCTGGATACGCAGCCATTGGACGCGGTGTACCTGCGCGCTGAACTCGGCGCGCGCGTGCAGGATCTCGGTTCGCCGGCGGCGGCAATGATCGAACCACTGATTGGTGCCGACCCCACGCTGGAAACGCTCAAGCTTGCCGAAAGCTGGCAACCGGCAACCGCCCCGCAACGCCTGCATGGGGTGTGGTTCGACCGCGCCGGCAAGCAGGCCCTGCTTGCGGTGGAGACGGTCGCGGCGGGCTTCGATCCGACGGGACAACTGCGCGCGGTCACCGCCATTGAAAACGCGTTCGCAACGGCGCGTGGCGGCGCGGCTTCAAAACTCCTCATCACGGGCCCCGGCGCGTTCTCCGTCGAGATCGGCGGCCGCACCGAACGCGAGGCCCGCTGGATAGGCGTGGCCGACAGCATCGGCCTGCTGCTGCTGCTGTGGGTTGCGTATCGCAACTGGAAGACGCCGCTGCTCGGCGCGTTGCCGCTCGCAAGCGCTGGGCTGGCCGGGCTCGGTGCGGTCGCGATGCTGTTCGACGGAGTACACGGCATCACCGTCGCGTTCGGTTTCACCCTGATTGGCGTGGCGCAGGATTATCCGATCCATCTCTTCAGCCATCAGCGTCCTGGCGTGTCGCCGTGGGCCAGCGCACGCGCGTTGTGGCCGACGCTGGCGACCGGCGTGGTGTCGACCTGCATCGCGTACATGACGTTTTTCGT
>JBDSEX010000140.1:0-3019 GCA_039919835.1 Luteimonas sp. | reverse complement strand
TGGTCGATGCATCGATGCTGGTCGATGCTGCGGTTGAGCTCATCAGACGCGGTGCGAAACCGCCCTTCAAGCAGCGTCTTCTCGGCTGGGCCACGAATATCTGGCCCGCGCGGCAGATTCTCGCGCCGATGCTGCTCCGGCAGGTCGCACGCAAGGCGCGCAAGGAGCATTACCCCGCCCCCTACGCGTTGATCGACACCTGGCGGCGCAGCGGCGGGAGCGTGCAGTCGCGCCTCGCGGCCGAACGCAAGTCGGTGGCAAAACTCGCCGCCACGCCCACCGCACGTAATCTCATCCGCGTGTTCTTCCTGCAGGAGCGCTTGAAGGCACAGGGCGGAAAGGAGCATGGCATCTCCAATGTGCATGTCGTCGGCGCCGGGGTGATGGGGGGCGATATCGCAGCCTGGGCGGCCTACAAGGGGTTCGAAGTCACGTTGCAGGATCGCGAACAGCGTTTCATCGACGGCGCGATGACCCGCGCTGGTGAGCTGTTCGCGAAGAAAGTAAAGGACGAAAGCAAACGCGCCGCGGTCGGCGCACGGTTGAAGGGAGATCTGGGTGGAGACGGCGTGGCGACTGCCGATCTGGTCATTGAAGCGATCATCGAGCAGGCCGACGCCAAGCGCGAGCTGTACACCGTCGTCGAACCACGGATGAAACCAGGGGCACTGCTGACAACGAACACGTCATCGATCCCGTTGAACGAACTTGCAGGCCACCTCCAGCGTCCGGCCCAATTCGCGGGCCTGCATTATTTCAATCCAGTTGCGTTGATGCCGCTCGTGGAGATCATTCATCACGAGGGAATGGCGCCGGATACGCAGAAGCGACTCGCCGCATTCTGCAAGGCGATCGACAAACTGCCTGTTCCTGTCGCGGGCACGCCTGGTTTCCTGGTCAATCGCGTGCTGTTCCCGTACATGCTCGAAGCGGTGACGGCGTATTCCGAAGGAATTCCCGGCCCGGTCATCGACAAGGCTGCGACGAAGTTCGGGATGCCGATGGGTCCGATCGAACTGATCGATACGGTCGGTCTCGACGTCGCTGCAGGTGTCGGCGCGGAACTGGCGCCCTTCCTCGGCTTGCCAATCCCGGCTGTGTTGTCATCGCCGCCTGAGCCAGGCAAGCGCGGCCGCAAGGATGGGCAAGGCCTGTACACGTGGGAAAACGGCAAGGCCAGGAAACCGGAGGTGCCGAAGGATTACGACACCCCGGACGACCTCGAAGACCGCCTGATGCTGCCGCTGCTCAACGAAGCGGTAGCTTGCCTGCACGACGGTGTTGTCGCCGATGCCGACCTGCTCGATGCTGGCGTCATCTTTGGCACCGGTTTCGCACCGTTTCGCGGCGGTCCGATCGAATACATCAGGTCGACCGGAGCCGACGTGCTGTTGGCAAGGTTGCAGGCCTTGCAGGCGAAATACGGCGATCGTTTCGCGCCGCGGCAAGGCTGGGACGCGTCGGCGTTGCGTGCGTAAAGCTGTTCCGCTCCATCGCACGTGGCGGACAGAACCCGTCCGCCGAGCCCGTCATTACATCGTATGGGTCGGCTTGTCCGCATTGAGCGTGCCGGCCAGCAGCGTCTCGATCTTGCCCTTGATCGCGTCGCCTTCCGCGGTTTCGGCGAACTGCACCCCGAGTCCGGCGAGGCGATTGCCTTGAGCGCCGGGCGGGGTGACCCAGACCACTTTCCCGGCGACCGGCAGGCGCTCCGTGGACTCGGGGAGGGTCAGCAGCAGGAACACTTCATCGCCAAGGAAATAACGCTTCGGCGTGGGCACGAAGATGCCGCCGTGCTTGATGTACGGCATGTATGCGTTGTACAGCTGCGCCTTGTCCTTGACGGCCAGCGACAGGATGCCCTGTCGCGCGCCACCTGCTCCGGCTATTCCACTCATCCCCTGCTCCTCCCGGTGGCCTGTGCGCTGTCGTTGCGCCATGACAACAACAAATCCGCGACCGCAAGGTCCGCGCGGATGGTCGTGCGCAACAAGTCGCGTGTGCGATTGGCTGCGTCGAACCACGCGGCAAGACTGCGGGTTCGCGCCGGATCGGTCAAGCCGCCGGCGGCGGCTAGCGCCAGGTCGGCAGCGAAGCGGAGCCGCAATGCGGCGTGCTCGTCTGCCGTCCAGCGTTGCGCGGTCTCGATGACGGCAAGTTCGCCTTTCGATAGTTTCTCCAGGTCGCTGGCGACATCGCGCCGCAACCGCAGCGAGCCGTCCTGCAGCCATGCCTCGGCGAGCCCTGCATGTCCGCGCGCGGCATCGAGTGCTTCGCTGGCAATCAATGGTTCGTGACCTTGCGCGCATAGCCACGTCAGCGCCTGGTCGCGCTGTGGCAGGCGGAATTCGAGCTTCTGGCAACGGCTGCGGATGGTGGCAGGCAGGCGCGCGGGATTGGCGCTGAGCAGCCACAGGTAGCGGCCCGGCACTGGCTCCTCAAGCGTTTTCAGCAAGGCATTGCAGCCCGCATGATTGATCGCGTCGGCGGGATCGAAGATCACCACCTGCGCGCCGCCGTATTGCGGCGTCAGCGTCAGTTTTTCCGAGAGCTCGCGGATCTGCTCGATGACGATTTCCGTGCGCAGCCGCGTACCTTCCTTGTTCATGACGAAGGATATGAATCGGTAATCCGGGTGTGAGCCTGCCTCCAGAAACCGGCAGCTGCGACATGTCCCGCATGGCTCGCCGGTCGCATCGCGCGCGGTGCACAGCAGCCGCCGTGCCAGCCGTTCGGCGACCGCGCGCTTGCCGAGTTGTGCGGGCCCGCAGAACAGCATGCCGTGCGCGAGGCGCCCCGCGTCGATGGCTTCGCAGGCCTGCGCATATACACGCTGCTGCCAAGGCGGGAACGTCACACCGATGCCTTCCATGCCTGCAGGTGCGCGACGGCTTCGGCCGCGACGGCAGGCGGCGTCTGCGTGGCGTCGATGATGCGGAAGCGATGCGGTTCCGCGGCCGCGCGTGCGAGGTAAGCGCCATGCACGCGCTCGAAGAATGCATCCTGTTCGCTTTCGATG
>JBDSEX010000062.1:0-5567 GCA_039919835.1 Luteimonas sp. | reverse complement strand
GCCCTTACGACGCGATCGGCAGGCGCTCGGTCGAGGCCGCCGTCCTGAAAGCCCAGCCGTTGCCGTATGCAGGCTTCGAGGAGGTCTTCAACCGCACCTTGATCCTGAGTTTCGATCCGCAGGACAGGTGATTTTTCCTGTAAGCGTGGGGAGGATCCTGGGCGATTTTTCGGTTTGCCGCCGCGGACACGCCTGATCAGCCAAACACTGTGCCGCGGTCCGGCCCCATTCATCCTTGAGACATCCTTAACGGCCAAGCTGTTTACATGTCTTATTCAGATTGAGGTTGCCGATGACACGATTGCCGATGACACGACTGCGGACGAGACGTCCGCTGGGCTGGTTCATATCCCTCTTGTTCCTGTTGCTGCCATTCGCGGCCCCGGCGCAGCAGCAGGGGCTTGAGATCGACATCGTCGGCGGCAATGCGTCGGCCTTGCCGATCGCAGTGGTGCCGTTCCAGGGGGCTGTCGGCGATACCGACATTTCGGCGGTGATCCGCGCCGATCTCGACCGTTCCGGCCAGTTCCGAGGCCTGCCCGAGCGCGACATCATCGAGCGGCCCACGCGGGGCGGGGAGGTCAATTACCCGACCTGGCGACTGCTCAAGCAGGATTACCTCGTCGTCGGCCGCGTGAATGAGGCTGGCGGCGGTAGTTACCGGGTCGAATACGAACTGTTCGACGTCGCCAAGCAGGAACGCCTGCTCGGCTTCGCACTGACAGCGCGCAGCAACGCGATGCGCGACGTGGCGCACCAGATTTCCGATGCGATCTATGAAAAGATCCTCGGCGTGCGCGGTGCCTTCTGGACCCGCATCGCCTACATCACCGCCGCGGGTAGCGGCCGCGCCATGCAGTACGCGCTGATGGTCGCGGATGCCGACGGCTTCAATCCGCAGGTGGTGGCGCGCTCGCCGGAACCATTGTTGTCTCCGGCGTGGAGCCCCGATGGCCGCAAGCTGGCCTACGTCAGTTTCGAGCGCGGCAATTCCTCGATCTACATCCAGGACGTGACGACTGGGGCGCGCGAGCTTGTATCGAGCTTCCGCGGGATCAACAGCGGCCCCGCCTTTTCGCCGGACGGCCGCAAGCTCGCCCTGACCCTGTCGCGCAGCGGCAACCCTGAAATCTACGTCATGGACCTCGGCAGCAAGGCGCTGACCCAGCTCACCAACCACTTCGGCATCGACACTGCCGCAGCATGGAGCCCGGACGGCGGCAGCATCTACTTCAGCTCCGATCGCGGCGGCCAGCCGCAGATCTACCAGGTGTCAGCGGGAGGCGGCGGAGCGACCCGCGTCACTTTCCAGGGCAATTACAACGCCGATGCCAGCCTGTCCTTCGATGGCAAGAAGATCGCCGTGGCGCAGGGCGGTGGCAATACCTATCGCGTTGCGATGCTGGACCGCAGCCTGGGATCGCCGCGGTGGACCACGTTGTCGCCCGGTTCGCTCGACGAATCCCCCAGCTTCGCACCCAACGCGAGCATGATCCTGTACGCCGCGCGCGAAGGGCGTCGGGGCGTGCTGTATGCCGTGTCGGCCGACGCCCGCGTGCGCCAGCGCGTGGTGCTCGCCGATGGTGACGTGCGCGAGCCCGCATGGGGGCCGTATCGCCAGCAGCGTTAAGATTGAGGCGCAAGGACTTCTCGTCCCCGTTGACGCCGCGGCCTTGCCGATCAAGGCGCGCACGATCGCCTCTGGCGATCGCGATGACGCTGCGATCCTTCCGGCACCACCGTTTCACCGATGTCCCACCTTTCCCCCGACCAGACGAGGATCGACGATGACCGCCTCCAAGCCCCATGTGATCGGCAAGGTTCTGCTTGCCGCCGTGCTGTGTACCGCCGCCGTTGCCTGCTCCAAGAAAGTGAAAGAAGTCCCGCCCGGCCCGTCGACCGACACCGGAAGCACCATGCCGATGCCCGATACCGGGCCTATCGCGCCTGGCGCGTATGGCCCTGGCGACCTCGATACCGATGCATGCCTGCGCACGCGCGTGGTGTACTTCGAACTCAACCAGGACACGGTCCGTCCCGAGTTCCAGGCCGCAATGAGCTGCCATGCCAAGTACCTGCGCGACCGCTCGTCCTCGCGCATGACGCTGGAAGGCAATGCCGACGAGCGCGGCAGCCGCGAATACAACCTGGGTCTTGGCGAACGTCGTGGCAACGCGGTGTCGTCGGCGCTGCAGGCCAACGGCGGCTCCGGCAGCCAGGTCACCGTCATCAGTTACGGCGAAGAGCGTCCGACCTGCACCGATTCGGGTGAGGACTGCTGGGCGAAGAATCGCCGCGTCGAGATCGTGTACACGGCGAAATAACCGTCACGCGAAAATGCGTTCGGAAACAAGCCCGTCATTCCCGCTTTCGCGGGGATGACAGCTTGCTTCTCCGATGATTCAAGCTTCCCCGTGCGCCAAGAACGAGCTCCATCAAGAAGAGTGAAATGATGCGACGTCTTTTTCCAACCATCGTCATTGCTGCGGCGCTCATGGCCGCCGTACCCGCCTCGGCGCAACAACGTCAGAGCCTCGCCGATCGCGTCGCGTCCCTTGAGCAACAAGCGTCAAACAACCAGGGCAACGTCGACCTGCTCAACCAGGTCACCCAGCTCAAGAACGAAGTGCAGGCGCTGCGTGCCCAGATCGAAGAGCTGCAGCAGCAGGACGTGCAGTTCAAGGACAGCAACCGCAGCCAGTACCTCGATCTCGATGGCCGCTTGAACCGGCTCGAAGGCGGCGGAGCCGCGACGACACGTGCGCCTGTCGTCCCCTTGGCAGCCCCGCGTGCAGCGGCCCCGCCCACTGCAGCCGCCATGTCGGAAGCCGCAGCCGGGAGTGGTGCGCCCAGAATGTATGGCGACGCCAGTGCCCTCGCCAAGGGCGCCGACGAACGCAGCGCTTACAACGCCGCTTTCGACATGCTCAAGGCCGGCCGTTACGCCGATGCCTCTCGCGAGTTCCAGGGTTTCCTGCAGGCTTATCCGAATGGCTCGTATGCGCCGAACGCGATGTACTGGCTCGGGGAAAGTTATTACGTGACCGGCAACTACCCACTTGCGCAGGAACAGTTCCAGGCGTTGCTTTCGCGCTATCCGACGCACGACAAGGCGTCGGGCGCCATGCTCAAAGTGGGTTTGACCCAGTACAGCCTGAAAGACCTCGATGCAGCCGAGCGCACCCTGGGCGCCGTGGCCCAGCAATATCCCGGCAGCGATGCCGCGCGCACCGCCGAAGACCGCCTCCGTGCGATCCAGTTGGCGCGCGCCAGGTAAACGCAGGGCGGGCCGTGCCCCGCCCGTTGTGAATCCGGTGGCGCACCTTGCGGGTCAGGACCCGCCCTGCGCAATGCGCTGGCGTTGGTGCTGATGCAACGCGGCGGAATCCGGCACGCCCGCAGCCATTAAACTGGCGCCATGAACGCCGTCTCCACCGCTGCATCCGCTGTGTCCTTCGACCTGGACGGCACCCCCGGCACCGCAACGCAGGAGCGCCTGCGGATCACTGAAATCTTCCTGTCGCTGCAAGGCGAGGCGCGTGATGCCGGTTGGCCAACGGTGTTCGTGCGCCTGACCGGCTGCCCGCTGCGCTGCCAGTACTGCGACACCGCCTACGCTTTCCATGGTGGCGAGTGGCGCGAGATCGACTCGATCGTCGACGAGGTCGCGCGGCATGGCGTGCGCCACGTCTGCATCACCGGAGGCGAACCGCTGGCGCAGAAGCGCTGCATCCGGTTGCTAGGGCAGTTATGCGATGCCGGCTACAGCGTGTCGCTGGAAACGTCGGGCGCGATTGACATTTCGGACGTCGATCCGCGCGTGTCGCGCGTGCTCGACATCAAGACGCCGGGATCGGCCGAAGTTCACCGCAACCGCTGGGACAACATCGCCCTGTTGACGCCGCACGACCAGGTGAAGTTCGTGATCTGCAGCCGCGAGGATTTCGACTGGGCGAAGGGAGTTGTCGTCGAACACGCACTGACCGAACGTTGCGACGTGCTGTTTTCGCCGAGTCACCCGCAGGTTTCTCCGCGCGCGCTGGCCGACTGGATCGTGGCAGAGCAACTGCCGGTACGATTCCAGATGCAGCTGCACAAGTTCCTCTGGAACGACGAGCCCGGACGCTGACCCCGTCGTTCGCAATACAGGCTGTTGAAGCCACTCCGACAAACACATGACATGAAGCCCACCTGCAGACCCGCTGTCATCCTCCTTTCAGGCGGCATGGATTCCGCCGTTGTCCTCGCCCTCGCGCGCGAGCAGGGCTTTGCCGCGCACGCACTCAGCGTGAGCTATGGCCAGCGCCATACCTCCGAACTCGATGCCGCCAATCGCATCGCGGAGGCACTCGGCGCGGCAGCGCACAAGACCGTCAACGTGGACCTGCGCAGCATCGGCGGCTCCGCGCTGACCGACGATGCGATTGGCGTACCACTCGGCCACGACCGCCATCCGGTCGGCGTCGATGCGGCGACGGACGATATCCCCGTGACGTACGTGCCGGCGCGAAACACGATCATGCTGTCGGTGGCGCTCGGCTGGGCGGAAGTGCTGGGCGCGACGGATATTTTCTGCGGCGTCAACGCCGTCGATTATTCCGGCTATCCGGATTGCCGTCCGGAATTCATCGCCGCCTTCGAGAAACTCGCCAACGTCGCCACCAAGGCCGGCGTCGAAGGCGCCGGCATCCGCATCCATGCCCCGCTGCTGCGGATGAGCAAGGCCGACATCGCACGCGAAGGCCTGCGCCTCGGAGTCGATTTCACACAGACCGTGTCGTGCTACCAGGCCGATGCGCGGGGCCTCGCCTGCGGTCACTGCGATGCCTGCCGCCTGCGCGCCGAAGGCTTCGCGGCCGCCGGCCTTGCGGATCCCACGCGATACGTCGCCTCCCGTTACTTCGAAAACACGTGATGCGCTAGAATGCGCCCCCCGGCGCAATGCCGGCGCGTTTTTTCCCCGTGGGCCGTTAGCTCAGTTGGTAGAGCAGAAGACTTTTAATCTTTTGGTCGAAGGTTCGAATCCTTCACGGCCCACCATCTAGTCCAGCTCCCTCATTTCTCTCTAGCACTTCAGCGAGAAAGTCCATGAAAATTCAATGGCTTGGCGCATGAATTTTCGTCGGAGAGAGGCTGACGAACCTACAAATGGGTGGGTTCAGCGGCGCCTTTCTCTGAAGTTAGCTTTCGTTGACCAAAACGTCCTTTTGGACTGGTTTTTTGCTCTTGAACGCCAATCTGAGAGTGCGCCAACACGCCATGCCCAGAGAATATTTTTCTAGGTGTTTTTTTTTCCAACCCGGCGGCGCTACCGCGGTGTCTGGGAGAACTGTCGTCTGGCAACTATCGAGCGCGAGCTATTGAAGATTGTGCGAGAGGATGATTTGCCCGGATCAAAAGCGCCGGGTGCGTGGCTCACGTACCTGCACGGCGGTGGGTCGACACTCCTGCGACGCGTCGTGGCTCACAACAGTCAAGACGTAGTCACCTTGACCACACTGATGGTTGCGCTAACTCATGCTGTCGACGGATAACGTCCTGACGTTTTTGGATGGTTACCGCGAGGA
>JBDSEX010000039.1:0-3928 GCA_039919835.1 Luteimonas sp. | reverse complement strand
GTCGAGCGGCGCGCGATACCCGGTCGGCGCCGCTGCATCCACCGACGACAGGCGCGCGAGGACGCCATCGAAGGCCACGCTGTCGCCTGGACGCAGAGCGATCACGCCATCCACATCGCGACCATTGACATTGACCGTAGCGCCTGCCGGCACCTGCAGCATCACGCCGTGCGCGCTGACGTTGAGCTCGCAGTGACGCGGCATGACGCCGGGCCGATCAAGCACGATATTGGACTGCGGATCCGAGCCGATCTTGTTGATCCCTGGTCCCAGCAATGCCTGCGGATATTCCCCGCCGGGAAAGATAAGTTTCATGGCGCGCAGCTCACTCCCTGCGGTGTGAATTCCATGCAAAGGACCTGGACGGACGAGAAGCTTGCGCAAGCCCCTGGCAGCCGCCACATTGCGGCCATGCCTACGTTACTGGTTTTGATGATACTCGGCGCCGCAGGGTTCGCGCTCTGGAACAACGCCCGCGCCGCCGCCGAACGGGCCGAGGCCCTGGGCCGTAATGCCTGCCACGCGGCTGGCGTGCAATGGCTGGACCAGACCGTGCATGCTTCGGGGGTCCGCCTGCGCCGGGGCCATGACGGGCGCATGGGCTTCGAGCGCAATTTCCGTTTCGAGTATTCCCGCGACGGGCAGGATCGGCAGATCGGAAAACTGGTGCTGCGCGGCGATCGTCTGATCGGGTTCAGTGGGCCGCTCGCGCAGGACAGCGATCATGGCTCGTCAATTTAATCGCGCAGTTGGAAAAGTCTGCGCTGGCGAGCTCAGCTGACTATTTAATGACCCTCAGGTGCGACCGCTTGGCAGTCGGGGGCGTGTCGTCAGGTGTCGATGGCGGCGGCGAATTGTCGGGATCGGCCGAGCTGATGTCATCGGGGAGCGCCATGCCCTGTCCGGTTTCTCTCGCGTAGATCGCCAGCACGGCCGCCAGCGGCGCCCTTACCGATTGGCTGACCCCGCCGAAGCGCGCAGTGAACGTGACCGCGTCGTTGCCCAGTTCCAGCCGTGTCACCGCGCGTGAGGCGATATTGAGGACGACCTTGCCGTCCTTCACCGCGCTCGGCGGCACCTGCACCCCTTGCTGCGTCGCGTCGACCAGCAGGTGCGGGGTCATGCCGTTCTCTGCAATCCACTCGTACAACGCCCGCAGCAGATAGGGGCGATGGCTGGTCATGCGCGGTGCGTCGTCAGTCATGGCCTGCAAGGATCAGGCTGCATTGTTGAAAAGTCCGCATGGGGATGGGCGGGTACCAGCGAGGCGGCGCATGACAAATCACACCCCGAAATCAAACCGGCATGTCGCGCAATTTCTTCTCTTCCTCGGTCAGGCTGCGCACGAAACCGGGATTTCGGAAAATGCGGTTGCCATAGTCCTCGATCGGCTTGCCTTCCTTGGGCAACGGAATCCCCAGCCACGGCAGGCGCCAGATGATCGGGGCCATGGCGCAGTCGGCCAGGCTCATTTCCGGGTTGAGGAAGAACTTGCTTGCCTTGAACAGCGGTAGCGACGCAGTGAGCAGTTCCTTCAGGCGCTTGCGGGCGCTCTCGGCCTGCTGCTTGTTGCCGAGCTGCACCGCCTGCACCTGCGGTACCCAATCGTGCTCGATGCGCAGCATCGCCAGGCGCAGGCGCGCGCGCGACAACGGGTCGACCGGCATCAGCGGCGGATGCGGATAACGTTCGTCTAGGTATTCGCTGACCACCGATGCGGAATACAGCACCAGTTCGCGTTCGACCAGCGTCGGCACCGAATGGTAGGGATTGAGGTCGATCAGGTCTTCGGGCGGATTCTGCGAATCGACCGGAACGAAATCGTAGGTGACGCCCTTGGCGGCCAGCACCAGACGCACGCGATGACACAGCACGTCGTCGACTGATGAAAAAAGCGTCAGTGCGTTACGCATGCGCGGACTTGTAGCCATCATCGACCTCTCCTTCAACCAGGCGCCGCCCACCCCTTGCGGACGATCGCCAACCAGCGAGGTTCTGTCGAGTGTCGTGCCGATGCGATCCGCGAAGCCGGGCTGCCTGCGCAGGATGCGCGGGTACCGAAGTCGAGTGTCGCGCAAGCATTCCCATCAACCCCTCAGTGCACGTCCTTCCAGTATTCGGTCTTGAGCAACCATGCAAGGAAGGTGAAAAACGCCAGGAACAGGATCACCCACACGCCCATCGCCTCGCGCTTGAGCACGGCGGGTTCGCCGGCGTACTCGAGAAAGGCGGTGATGTCGCGGGCGACCTGGCTGAACTCGTCGGCGCCCATCGTGCCGGGCTGCGCCATCACCAGCTTCTCGACCGGGCGTTCGCCGGTGGCGTCGGCCTTGCCGTATTCGGGGCGTTGCAGGCCCTGCATCTGCCACAACGGGTTTGGCATCGAAGCATTGGGGAACAGTTTGTTGTTCCAGCCCAGCGGACGCGCTTCGTCGAGGTAGAAGGACTTCAGGTACGTGTAGATCCAGTCGCTTCCGCGCACGCGCGCGATGACGCTGAGGTCGGGTGGCGTCTGCCCGAACCAGTCCTTGGCATGCGCCGCCGGCATCGAGGACAGCACCGTTTCGCCGAACTTGGCACCGCTGAGGTTGAGGTTGCCCATGACTTCGCTTTCACTCAGGCCCAGGTCCTCGCCGATCCGCGAGTAGCGCAGGTATTTGAGCGAGTGGCAGCCCGAGCAGTAGTTCATGTACAGCCGCGCGCCGCGCTGAAGCGAGGCGCGGTCACCGAGATCCGTGCCCGCCTGCTGGGTATTTCCGCCTTCGGAGGCCACTGCTGCAACGGACAACACCAGTCCGGCGATCAACGCCGCCAGTTTTGGAAGGAAGGTCTTAGTCATGGGTCGTGACCCGCTCCGGCACCGGCTTGGTCTTGTCGAGTTTGGTCCAGATCGGCATGGTGATGAAGAACGCGAAATACAGGAAGGTCAGCACGCGGCCGACGATGGTCTCCACCGGATCGGTACCTGGACCGGAGCCGATCTTGCCGAGCCATAGGAAACTGATCGCCAGAATGCCCAGCATCACTTTCGACAGCATGCCGCGGTAGCGGTACGACCTGACCTTGGCCCGGTCCAGCCATGGCACCAGGAACAGGACGGCGATCGCCGAGAACATGACGATCACCCCGCTGAGCTTGTGCGGGATCACGCGCAACATCGCGTAGTACGGGGTGTAGTACCAGACTGGCTTGATGTGCTCTGGCGTCACCAGGCGGTTGGCCTCGGTGAAATTATCGTGCTCCAGGAACAAGCCACCCACTGTCGGTGCGAAGAAAATGATGAACGCGGCCAGGATCAGGAAGAACCCGACGAAGACCGTGTCCTTCACCGTGTAGTACGGGTGGAACGGAATGCCGTCGGCAGGTGCGGTCGAGGACCAGCGGTTGCCCTTCGGTCCCTTCTTGATCTCGACGCCGTCGGGATTGTTGGATCCGACTTCGTGCAGCGCGCCGAGGTGCAAGACCACCAGCAACAACAGCACCAGCGGCAACGCGATCACGTGCAGCGCGAAGAACCGGTTGAGCGTGGCATCGGCGGGCAGGTAGTCGCCCATGATCCATTCGGTCAGGCCCTGGCCGATCACCGGGATCGCGCCGAACAGCGAGATGATCACCTTGGCCCCCCAGAACGACATCTGGCCCCACGGCAATACGTAGCCCATGAAGGCCTCTGCCATCAGCACCAGATAGATGACCATGCCCAGCAGCCAGACGAGTTCCCGTGGCTTTTGGTACGAGCCGTACATCAGCCCGCGGAACATGTGCAGGTACACGGCGATGAAGAACAGCGACGCGCCGGTCGAGTGCATGTAGCGGATCAGCCAGCCCCACTCCACGTCGCGCATGATGTATTCGACCGAGGCGAACGCTTCGGCCGCGCTTGGCTTGAAATGCATCGTCAGGAAGATGCCGGTGACGATCTGGTTGA
>JBDSEX010000022.1:0-5455 GCA_039919835.1 Luteimonas sp. | reverse complement strand
TGGTGGATGGCACCGAGATCGACTTCCTCAAGCAGGGGCTGAACGAGCAGTTCGTGTTCCGCAACCCCAATGTCGCCGCCGAGTGCGGCTGCGGGGAGAGCTTCACCACGGACGAAAGCCGGGCCGTCTGAGCTTCGCCCGCCGCATCAGGGGTGTCATTCAACCTCTCGATTTGCCCGTAACCCATTGAACCTGCCATAATTTCCGGCTCCCGAGAGCTTGCTGGCGGGAATCTTGCTCCACCGCGTCTACTTTCGGACGGTCGGGGGGCTGCCTGGTCCGGGTTGCATCGTTCATCCGGCCGACATCCACGAGGAAAAACAAATGCGTCACTACGAAATCGTGTTCCTGGTCCATCCCGACCAGAGCGAGCAGGTCCCGGCAATGATCGAGCGCTACAAGAGCCTGATCGAAAATGCCGGCGGCAAGGTCCACCGTATCGAAGACTGGGGCCGCCGCATGCTGGCGTATCCCATCAACAACTTGGTGAAAGCGCATTACGCCCTGCTCAACATCGAGTGCGACCAGACCGTGCTCAACGAACTGGTCGACGGATTCCGCTTCAACGACGCCGTGCTGCGTCACCTGATCATGAAGCGCGACGACATCGTCACCGAACAGTCGCTGATCATGAAGAACAAGGACGAGAAGGGCGACAAGCCCGAGCGTGGCGAGCGTCGCCGTCGTGACGAGGAAGGCGCGATCGGTACCGCCGATCTGGCCGACGACACCGCCGAAGCCGCTTAAGCACCCCTTTTCAGGAGCACACACCCATGTCCAAATTCTTCCGCCGCCGCAAGTTCTGCAAGTTCACCGCCGAAGGCGTGACCGAGATCGACTACAAGGATCTCAACACCCTGCGCCAGTACCTGACCGAAACCGGCAAGATCGTTCCCAGCCGCATCACCGGCACCAAATCGCGCTACCAGCGCCAGTTGGCGACCGCGATCAAGCGCTCGCGTTTTCTTGCGTTGATTCCGTACACCGACAACCACAACGCGTAACGCATCCGCTCGCAACCCTGCGCCTGAAGGGGCAGGACTTGAGACCACTGTCATTCGGACAGCCACAGTTGCGGATGCCTGCATCCGCTAACGAATACGGAGCAACACCATGGATTTGATCCTGCTGCAGAAAGTGCAAAACCTCGGCAACCTGGGCGACAAGGTCAGCGTCAAGCCGGGGTTCGGCCGCAACTACCTGATCCCACATGGCAAGGCTGTACCTGCCAACGCCGCCAACCTGGCGACATTCGAAGCAAAGCGCGCCGAATACGAAGCCAAGGCGCAGTCGCTCCACGACGAAGCCGAAGCGCGCCAGGCCAAGCTGGAAGGCGCCAGCGTCACGATGAAGGCGAATGCCTCCGCCGAAGGCAAGCTGTACGGTTCGATCAGCGCCCGCGACATCGCCGATGCGTTCAGCAAGGCCGGTTACGCCTTGGTGAAGTCGGAAGTGGTGATGGGCGAAGGCCCGCTGCGCCACGTTGGCGAGCACGAAGTGATTGCGCATCTGGCGGCCGGCATCGAAACGCCGTTGAAGGTGATCGTCGAAGCCGAAGCTGCATAAAGCTGTTTTGCATGGATGAAACGAACGGGCGCCGCAAGGTGCCCGTTTTTTCTTGCCCGCTTTCTTGAAGTCGTCAATCCATCCGTGCCGCCTGTGGGCCATGCGGATCGCCTTGCGGAAGGGTCCGCGCATCGCTCCTGCCTTAGCGGGAAGGCTTGGAACAGACGGGGGTCATCGGCGGGCGCTACCGGAACGCAATGATGCTCTGGCGCGTCGCAACATCTGCGATGCCCACCGGTTATCCACATGGTTATCTGCAACGCATCCACGCCCGGGGCGACTACGATGAGCACGTCCGATCGATCTGCATCCACGCCTTTCGCGGCGCAGCCCTTTTTCCCCCGGCTTTTCTCCAACCATCCCATCGCGTCCGCGCGACTGCAGGAGCACCTCGACGCGATGTCCGCACGTCCCAATTTCCGCAATGACTCGCGCGACAGCCGCATCGAGCAACTCCGCGTCCCGCCGCAGTCCATCGAGGCAGAGCAGGCTGTCCTCGGGGGGCTTATGCTTGCGCCGGAAGCGTTCGACCGCATTGCCGACCAGATCAACGACGGTGATTTTTACCGCCGTGACCACCAGCTGATCTACCGCGCGATCCGCGAACTGGCCGAAAAGAATCGTCCCTTCGACGCGGTCACGCTCGGCGAATGGTTCGAGTCGCAAGGGTTGATCGAACAGGTCGCGGGCGGCGCTTACCTGATCGAACTCGCAAGCACCACGCCATCGGCCGCCAACATCGTTGCCTATGCCGAGATCGTCCGCGACAAGGCCGTGCTGCGCCAGTTGATCGAGGTGGGCACGGGCATCGTCAACGACGGTTTCCAGCCGGAAGGCCGCGACAGCGCGGAGATCCTGGCCAAGGCCGAGCAGGACGTGTTCGCCATCGCCGAAGCGGGCGCGCGCGGCCGCACCGATTTCACCACCGTGCACAAGGCCTTGTCCGAAGCGTTCGACGTGCTGCAGACGCGTTACGCCAATGGCGGCAGCATCACCGGCCTGCCGACCGGTTACAGCGAATTCGACGACATGACGGCAGGCCTGCAACCCACCGACCTGGTGATCCTCGCTGCGCGTCCGTCGATGGGCAAGACCACGCTTGCGCTGAACATGGCTGAATATGCCGCGCTGAAAACGAAGAAGGCGGTGGCGATCTTCTCCATGGAAATGTCCGCATCGCAGCTGGCGCTGCGCCTCATTTCGTCGGTGGGCCGGGTCAATGCGACGCGTCTGCGCACCGGCCAGCTGGAGGACGAGGACTGGAGCCGCGTCACCAGCGCGATCCGCATGCTGCGCGAGGTCAAGGTGTTCATCGACGACACGCCGGCGCTGTCGCCGGACGTGCTGCGCGCCAAGGCGCGGCGGCTGAAGCGCGAACACGACCTGGGTTTGATCGTGATCGATTACCTGCAGCTGATGGCCGTCCCCGGCAACAACGAAAACCGCGCGACCGAGATTTCTGAGATTTCACGCGGCCTGAAGGCACTCGCCAAAGAACTCAACGTGCCGGTGCTCGCACTGTCGCAGCTCAACCGCTCGCTGGAAACGCGAACCGACAAGCGCCCGGTGATGGCAGATCTGCGCGAATCAGGCGCGATCGAGCAGGACGCCGACCTGATCGTCTTCATCTATCGCGACGAGTACTACAACAAGGACAACTCCCCGGACAAAGGGTTGGCCGAGATCATCATTGGCAAGCAGCGTAACGGCCCGACGGGCGCGCTCAAGCTGAAGTTCTTCGGCGAGTACACGCGATTCGACAATCTTGCGCATGATTCGGTGGGGAGCTTCGAGTAAATCTGGCAGCAGAGCAGGGCGCTATGAAGCGCGCCCCAGGCATCCGCCAACGGGCGGCATATCGGACTTACCCGTTCATGCATTCGATGAATCGCACCACGGTCATTTCTGAAGTGTTTCGTAGCATCGGGTACGACCCTGTCGAGCACGTGCTGGAGATCGAAGTCGTCTCCGGCGCCGTCTACTTGTATGTCGACGTGCCGGACGAACTGCATGTCGGATTGATGGCAGCCGATTCCCATGGCGAATTTTTCGCCTCGCACATCCGGGATGCCGGATTCGAATACGAGAAGATCGCCTGAGCCATGCCGGCTGCGACGCGCGCCGGGTCGACGCTGAAACCGCATCTGCGACTCAACGCCCGCGCGATGCATTTCGCGCGTGCCAAACAGGACAGGCCCGCTTGCGCGAGCCTGTCTGATTGGATAAGTGGCGTCCCTAAGGGGATTCGAACCCCTGTCGCGTCCGTGAAAGGGACGTGTCCTAGGCCTCTAGACGATAGGGACGCAGTAAACAAAGCGCAGTTCGCAACCGGCGAGGCTTGCCGTTTGAAACTTGGTGGAGCCAGGCGGGATCGAACCGCCGACCTCCTGCATGCCATGCAGGCGCTCTCCCAGCTGAGCTATGGCCCCACGGGCTGGAAAGCGCGAAATTTTAACGGGCGGGGTTGGTTAGCGCAAGCAAACTCCATGGAAGATCATGGGTTGCGATGCCAGGCGTCGCCTTCCGTGATGGAAGCGGCTTGGCCCATGACTACCAGAACCCTTGAATGAACCCGCTCCCCGGGAACGCGAAGGCAGGGGAGGATTGCCATTGGATGCGCACCGGCGAACGCAGGAACGCATTCACCTTCCATCAACACCCTCCGCCAGGAAGCGCAGTAAGGTACTACGCATGTACGGCCTTCTGCTCCGCGTCCTGCTTCTCATCTGCCTGGTCCTGAACGGATCAGGCTTTGCGATGGCATCCGCGCACCTGGAGATGTCGCATGCAGGAAGCATGGTGGCCGAACAGGACCCTGCGACTGCGGCGCTGCCGCCATGCCATACCACCGCCGACGCGTCGAAACTGTTTGTGGTTGCATTGCCCGATGTGGTGCTGGAAGACGCACTTGCGACTTCGAAGCATCCCGCCCCCGATTGCTGCAAGTCCGGCGCTTGCCAATGCGCATGCATGCACCAGCTGCCCACCGTTGCAGCCACGCAAGGGCTGCGCCCGACGATGACCTGCACTGCCGACGATGTTGGGCGGTTGCAAGCAGGCCACCCTGCGCCCGCGCTGCCGCATCTGATCCGACCTCCGATCGGTTAGGCGATCCCGGCGCCCTCCGGCGCGCTTCTGCTTGAGCCGCGGTTGAGGCCAACGTCTGAAGCAACCACGTCTAACTTTCGACATTCGATCGTCATTGCCGCGTTCCGCGGTTGAGGATCTCAACGTCGCCGTTCCCTTTTTGAACGTTCCACGGAGTTTTCAATGTCCTCCGATTCTTCCGGCTCTCGCGCCGACATCTTGAAGCACCCTTCGCGACGCAGGTTCGTGCAAGGCATCGCCGCCGGCGGTGCGATCGCGGGCCTTGGTCTGTGGCCAAGGCAAAGTTGGGCGCTCAAGTCGCCGGGCAATGACAACGTGCTGGCTGGCACGGACTTCAACCTGGTCATCGGTGAAACGCCGATGAATTTCACCGGAAAAACGCGCACGGCAATCACCGTCAACGGCTCGCTGCCTGCGCCGATCCTGCGCTGGCGCGAAGGAACGACTGTCAACCTGCGCGTCAGCAACGCGCTACCGGCCGGCTCGCTGCATGGCCACATGACCTCGATCCACTGGCACGGCATCCTGCTGCCCGCGAACATGGATGGCGTGCCGGGGATGAGTTTCGATGGCATCCATCGCGGCGAGGCGTACCAGTACCGGTTCAATGTCCGCCAGGGGGGCACGTACTGGTACCACAGCCATTCGGCAGGACAGGAGCAGGCGGGACTGTACGGCGCGATCGTGATCGATCCGATCGAACCCGAACCGTTCTCGTTCGATCGCGATTACGTGGTGCTGCTGTCCGACTGGACCGACCTCAGCCCCGAGGCGTTGTTTT
>JBDSEX010000004.1:0-7378 GCA_039919835.1 Luteimonas sp. | reverse complement strand
GACGTCACGCACCATGCGCGCGATGCCGGCAATCAGGCGCGGCGCTTGGCGGTGGCCATCAGCCACGCGGCGGGGTTGTCAGGCACGCCAGACCGCGGCCAGTGTTCCAGCGCCGCGACCAGCGCATCCTGCGCCAGTTCCTCCGCAAGCCCCACGTCGCGCACCATGCGCGCGATGCCCGCGATCAGCCGCGGCGATTCGATTCGCCAGACCGCGTCGATGGTGCGATGTGTGTCGCTCGTCATGACGGGCGATCACAGCATCGACCGCGTCTCCGCGCAAGAGCCGCGCATGAATGAAATAGACGACCGACGTCACGTCACGCCGGCATCGCAGTGGCATCCATGTGGAACGCTTCCCACCGGTGCCCATCGGGATCCTGGAAACCGTGCTGGTACATGAAGCCAAGATCCTTCGATCCCAAGAGCGTCTACACGCCGGCCGCGACGGCGGCGGCGACCATCGCATCGACCGTGTCACGGCTGTCGCAGGACAGCGCCCCAGCACTTCGGCCTGCCGGATCGCATCGGACACCGGCTTGTTGGTGAACGTGGCGAAAAACGTTTCCACCAGCAGCATGACGAAGCTGTCCTTGCCGACGATCATGCACGTGGCGTTTTCATCCGTGAACTTCGGATTGAACTTGAAGCCGAGCGCCGTGAAGAACGCAGCCGACGTGTCGAAGTCCCTGGCCGGCAGGTTGACGAAGATTTGCGTTGTCATGCCGGTTCCTTGCGAGACGGTGCGCGGGACATTCGAATTGCGGGCTGCGGGTGCAGGGTCTATCCACGCGATGGCATCTCGGACATCTCCATCCATCGCGCCCCAGACGCGACCATCGGGATCAGCGAAGTCGCGTCCGTACATGAAGCCATCGTCTTCAACGGAATTGATATCGGTGGTTCCACCGTGCGCTAAGGCCGTCGCCTGGCACATGCATGCAGAAGTCAGCGTGTCGGCTCTGCCGGCACCATGACCATCCAGCCGATGCCGAAGCGGTCCGTCAGCATTCCGTAGCGTGCAGACCAGAATGTCTTGCCCAACGGCATCTGGACCTGGCCGCCGTCAGACAGCGCAGCGAAAATCCTGTCCACCTCGGACTCGGTTGGCGCGCTCAGCGCCAGCGAGAAGCCGCTGAAACTGGATTTGTCGTCGCATCCATCCGAAGCCAGGATGGTGGTGTCGCCGATGCGAAATGCAGCGTGCATCACCTTGCTCTCGAAGCCGGGCTGGAGCATTCCGGGCGGCACCGGATCAGGGCTTTCGCTGAAATGCATCACCATGTCGAGTTCGGCGCCAAGCTTGGTCCGGTAGAAGTCGAGCGCCTCCTGGCAGCGTCCGCCGAAGAACAGGTAGGGCTGGATGTGTGCGTTTGGCATGGCGGGTCCTTTGATTTCGTGGTTCGAGCCTTGATGGGCGAGCCGTCATTTCCGCCGAGGCGCAAACGACGAGCACAAACGGGGTTTTCACTTCGCAGACGACTTACAACTCCACCAGCACCTTGAAGCCGCCGAAGATCATCCGCTTGCCGTCGAACGGCATCTTCCTTGGATCCATCATGTCGGCCAGGCGTGGGTCGGCCATGACCTTCTTGTTGATGCGGTCGCGTTGCGTGCGCGACTTGTAGACGATCCACGCGAACACTACCGTCTCGTCGACCTTGAGCTTCACGCTTTGCGGGAAGGAGGTGAGCTTTCCCATCGGAACGTCGTCGCCAACGCACTCGATGTACTACAGCGCGCCGTGCTCCCTCCAGATCTTCCCGGCTTTCTTCGACATGCTGCGATACGCAGCAAGGTTTTTCTTCGGTACCGCCAAGACAAAGCCGTCGACGTAATTCATGGAATCCTCCGTAGGCCGGGTTGGCTTCATCAACCCGGCAAGTGTGTGCAGCAACGCTGGGTCGATGAGCCGACCCGGCTTCAAGAACTACCGGTCTCGTTCGCCGCACGCGCCCGCGTGCGCTTGTCCTGCTCGCGCAATTCCGGCGTGAGCGCGGCACCGAAGTCCTCGGCCTCGAACACCGGGCGGATTTCGATTTCCGAATCACCGGGCATGGGGTTCGGGCACCGCCGGACCCATTCGACCGCCTCGTCCATCGAGCGCACCTGCCACAGCCAGAAACCGGCAACGAGTTCCTTGGTTTCCGCGAACGGCCCGTCAACCACCGTTCGCTTGTTTCCTGAAAACGCGACGCGCGCGCCTCTCGAGCTCGGGTGCAGCCCTTCGCCCGCGAGCATGATGCCGGCGTTGACCAACTGCTCGTTGAATGCGCCCATCGCCGCCAGCATCGTTTCATCCGGCATCACGCCGGCCTCGGAATCCTTGCTGGCCTTGACCATCACCATCACTCGCATCGCAGGTCTCCTGGGGTTGAATGGAAGTCCCGAGGTTTTTCGCCGGGTTCTTGTGAAGGCGACGAACCCAGGGCATGAAAATCGACACGGCTGCGAAAATCGTTTTGACGGCTGGCGGAGACCTGCATGGCCGGGATGAGGACACTGCGGGCAGCGAGCAGCCAACGTGCTGCACAGAGTTGGGCACTGGATGGCGAACCTGGTCGAGCCGCCGGGGGACGCGTGAACTGCGGTCACGTGGACCGCGGACGAATCGGGGAAGTCCGACCGTCATCCGCTGCAATGCCTTGGCGTATCCGCCAGGAATGGCTTGATCCGTCGGATATGCACTACATTGGTGCAATGTCATCAGCCCTGTCCGCCACCGAGCTCGAATCCCTCATCACGCCACTGATCTGGGCGGATACGGCTGGGCGGATCGAAGGCTGCAACTCGGCGTTCGCACGCTGGCTCGGCGTGAGCGCGCGGCGCTTGCCGGAGCAGCCGTTGGCGGCGCTGGAAATCGATGGCGCCGACCTGCGAGCGGCACTCTTGACCGCGGCGGGCGACGCGCCGGTGCGTTTGCGGCGCTTGTCGCTGAGCTGCGCCGGCGGCGAGACGCGCTTCGCCGACGCCTGGCTGTCGCGGCGCGATTCAGGCGGCTGGTTGCTGGAGGCGCATCCGGTCGATGAGTTTCCGGGCGACGATCCGGCCATCGCGTTGCCGTCAGCGTTGTCGGCCGCGCTCAAGGGTTTGGCGCATGAACTGCGCAACCCGCTGGCCGGCCTTAAAGGCGCGGCGCAATTGCTGGCGCGGCGAACAAGTGCCGATGCGGGGTCGCGGGAACTCACGCAGTTGATCGAGGCTGAAGTGGAACGGCTGATCGTGCTGCTCGATCGCCTGTTGTCGCCGGCACCGCAGCGGCCGCACGCGCCGCTCAACATCCACGGCGTGCTCGAGCGTGTGTTGAGGCTGACCGAAAGCGATGCCGGCTGGGCGGTGCGCATCACCCGAGACTACGACCCGAGCCTGCCCGACTTGCCGGGGGACGCGGACCGCCTGACGCAATCGGCGTGGAACCTGGTACGCAACGCGATCGAAGCCGGCGCCGCCAACATCACGCTGCGTACGCGCGCCGAATACGGGGTGCGCATCGGCGATGCGATCCATGCGCTGGCGCTGCGGCTGGAAATCATCGACGACGGGCGCGGCGTTCCCGAAGCATTGACCGAGCGCTTGTTCCTCCCGCTCGTGACCGGGCGCGCCGATGGCACTGGCCTGGGCCTTGCGCTCGCCCAACAGGTCGCGCGCGAGCATCGCGGCGCACTGGCGTATCGATCGCGGCCGGGTCACACGGTGTTTACGTTGTTGTTGCCGACAGTCGAGACGGAACAAGCCGATGTTAAAGGGCTCGTAACGACATCTTCGTCAAGCAGCTCCGCGCCATGACCGCATACCGCATCTGGGTGGTGGACGACGACCGCGCCGTGCGCTTCGTGCTCGCCACCGCATTGCGCGAGGCCGGCTACGGCGTCGAGGCGTTCGACAGCGCCCAATCGGCGCTCGCCGCGCTGCGCGAGCGTGCCGCGCCCGACTTGCTGTTCACCGACGTGCGCATGCCGGGCGACGACGGGCTGGTCCTGCTGGACAAACTCAAGCGCGCCCATCCGCAGCTGCCGGTGATCGTGATGTCGGCCTACACCGACATCGCCAGCACAGCGGGGGCATTCCGCGGCGGCGCGCATGAATTCCTGTCCAAGCCATTTGATCTGGACGATGCCGTCGCACTGGCGGCGCGGGCGCTGCCCGAGCGCAGCGATAGCGGCGATGACAATGCGGCGATTGAAGCACCGATGACAACCACCATCGGCGATGCGCTCGTCGGCGACACGCCGCAGATGCGAGCGTTGTTCCGCGCCATCGGTCGCCTCGCGCAGGCACCGCTGGGCGTGCTCATCGTCGGCGAAACCGGCACAGGCAAGGAGCTTGTCGCGCGCGCGCTTCACCGCGAGTCGCCGCGCGCGCGCAACCCGTTCGTTGCGCTCAATACCGCGGCAATTCCGTCGGAATTGTTGGAGAGCGAACTGTTCGGCCATGAAGCCGGCGCGTTTACGGGCGCGAACAAGCGCCATGTCGGCCGCTTCGAACAGGCCAGCGGCGGCACGCTGTTCCTGGACGAAATCGGCGATATGCCGCTGGCCTTGCAGACACGCCTGTTGCGCGTGCTGGCCGAGGGCGAGTTCTTTCGCGTCGGTGGCCGCGAACTTATCCGCGTCGACGTGCGCGTCATCGCGGCGACGCACCAGGACCTGGATGCGCATGTCTCCGAAGGCCGGTTCCGCGCCGATCTGCTGCATCGCCTGGACGTGGTACGCCTACAGTTGCCGCCGCTGCGCGAACGCATGGCCGACATTCCGCTGCTGACGCAGCGTTTCCTCGCCACCGCGGCACGCAAACTCGGCGCACCCGCCAAACGTTTCGCCAAACCAGCGCTTGAACATCTGCAGGCGCATGCCTGGCCGGGGAATGTGCGCGAGCTGGAAAACCTGTGCTGGCGGCTGGTCGCGCTGGCGCCGGGAGAAACGATCACGCTGCACGACGCGCAAGCCGCCTTGAAGCCGGTCGCGTCGACGCCTGCAACGCGCGCGCACGGTGCGCAGGCATGGGACGACGCGCTCGCGGAGTGGGCGCGCGGCAAACTGGCCAACGGCGACGCGCGCGTGCACGCTGAAGCCCTCGCGCGTTTTGATCGCGCCCTGCTGGAGGCGGCCTTGCGGTACACGGGCGGACATCGCAGCGAAGCGGCGGCCAAGCTCGGCCTCGGTCGCAATACGCTGACGCGCAAGCTGGGGCCCGGACGCAAGCCGGGGCCGCGTTGAGTCGTTCGATACGGGCTGCGAACAGCTCTTTTCCTACAGGGGGCCGCAAAGGCGAGCTACGTGCGAACGCTGTCCGCGTCGTGCGGCTTTCATCGTATCTGAACCGCCTGAAAGTTATGGTTCCGCTCCTTCCATGGAGTGACGAAATGAAGATCGCCCTGCTCGTTTCCGCTTACCTCCTCGCTCTTTCAGGCTGCGCAAGCGCCCCGTCTACGACGCGCCCATCCACGTCTTCAACCGCGGCGTCGGCCAGCACCGCCCAGTCCGCGGCCGCGAACCTGGCGTCGGCCTCCGGCAGCCTGGTGAGCGGTACGTTGACGGCGACGCCGATGGGCGATGGCGTGCATCTGCGCGGCGAGGTTGGAGGACTGGCGGCCAACAGCACGCACGGCATCCACGTGCACGAGAAAGGTGACTGCAGCGCCGCAGACGCGAGCAGCGCAGGCAATCATTTCAACCCGGCCGCCAACCCGCATGGCAAGCGTGGCAGCGGTTCGCATCACGCGGGCGACATGGACAACATCATCGCCAATGGCGATGGCGTCGCAACCGTCGACATGCACGTCAAGGGCGTGACGCTCGGTGGCGGCGCGGCAAACGATATTGCCGGGCGCGCGCTCGTCGTGCATGCGATGGCGGATGATTATCGCAGTCAGCCGTCCGGGAATTCGGGGGCGCGGGTAGCGTGCGGGGTGCTCAGGGTCAGGCGTTGAGGCTGGCTTGTTCCTGCTGGTTTTTTGAGATGACTCGGATGAGTTTTCTTTGCGGCTTTGTCTCTGAAGAAGGTCGACAAGCCTCCGCCTTCGGCGGGTGACGTTCTCTGCTGGCTCGAAGAAAGTCACCAAAGAGATGTCATATTTTGCAGAGTCCACAGCCCGTCGTCAGATCACCATTTATTTTCCGGCTCGGCTTTGCCGGCTGGGCAGTCAAAGGCGAGCCCGCGCTTGCGGCGCGTACGTTCGTACGGTGCGTGAGCCGGTGGCTCGCACGCCCACACCCTTACGTTGCCTCGGTCGGCAGACGTCACATGAAACGCAGGGTTTCGGGTTTGAGCTGACACTTGGGTTTTCGTTTCGATGGAAAGCGCTGAGAAAACGGGGGTATCCCGTGTGGGAAGAATGTTGATCGGTCGAACGGACGTGGTCGATCGCGTACGATTCGACACATGACTTCATATCGCATTCGTCCTGCCGTTGGCGCGGACCATGAATGGCTGGCGCGGTGCAATGCGGCCATGGCGCTGGAGACCGAGGACAAGCGGCTTGATGCGGACACCCTCATGGCCGGTATTGGTCATGCACTCGCTGATGAGGGCAAGGCACGCTACTTCATCGCCATGCGCGACGCGACGCTGGCAGGCTCGGAGACGATCGGCATCCCTGTTGGCACGCTGATGCTGACCACCGAGTGGAGCGACTGGCGTGATGGCGACTGGTGGTGGATCCAGAGCGTGTACGTGATGCCGGAGCATCGTCGCCAAGGCGTGTACGCCGCCCTGTACCGGCATGTCGAACATCTTGCGCGCGCGACGGAAGGCGTCATCGGCCTGAGACTGTATGTCGAATCGGAAAACGAAAACGCGATGGCCACGTACACCGCGCTTGGCATGCACGACGCTGGTTATCGTTTGTTCGAGTCGGAGTTCGCACATGACGTCTAACCGCTGCGATCGTGATTGCTGTCCGCTGCATTAGATGACTGTGCATTGCGCAGGACGCGATCTGGAAGAAGCAACCTCGTCCGCCTGTGGTTGGACATGCAATCGGAAAGACCATGCGCGCGCAGCGATCCGCGCCACGACCTCCGCACACAGCGATCAGGCGGTGAGTTCTGCGCCAGCCAGCGGCTCGCAAAACACAGTCCTTTCCACCAACAGGAGACGGAATCTCGACTCCCGCGAGCCTTGCTCTCACATTGCAACGAATAAATAAGTGGAAGCCCAAACCCGGAGGGCGGCGCACATGGATGTGCGCCGTTTTCCGACCGAGGCAGGGTGAGAAGGTGCGCGCTCGCGAGCCACCGGCTCGCGCACCGTACGAACGCACGCGCCGCAAGCGCGGGCTGGCCTTTGCCTGCGCAGCAGGCAAAGCCGAGTCGGAAAATAGCTCGTCAACTTCAAGCCACCGGCTGTGGACTTTGCCAAGAAGGCATTTCTTTGGTGAC
>JBDSEX010000303.1:0-4435 GCA_039919835.1 Luteimonas sp. | reverse complement strand
CGAACCTGTCGGCGAATGGTGGGCAGTACATGGGGTGGTAGGACTGCGCGCAGGGTCTGGTTCATGCCAACCCGGTTGTCGAAACAGCATGCATGCGGTGGGCGAATCGAGCCAATCCATGGCTCTGCAGCAGGTTCGCGACTTCGAGTCCGCGGACAAGACCATATTCGCCACGCATCTGCAGTGCTTGCAGTCGACCTGGGTGCACTCGAGCAGCTGAACGACGACGTCGGCGATTCCATCGGCAATGCATTGATCCCAATGGCCGCGGGAAGCTCTCCGCAACATCGATTCGTGACTCGCTTGCGTGGCGATGCGCTATGCGTCGTCGCGTAAAGCGCGGCTACGCCGACGCCGCCATCATCCCCAAACGCATCGGTGATGCGTTCGCTACCCGAAGTGAGGGTCCGTGTCAGTTGCGTCCACCACGCAGCAGGCTGCTTCAACCTGATGCAATCCGCGAAACGCATCACGCTTCCGCCGATTGCGATTCCCACTTCAGTTTGCCGTTCGGGCAGGTACGCTTGGCACTTGACAGCGAATGTTGCAACCCCTGCTGCACTGCGCCATGCTCAGCACTCCGGGGGAACGAGTGTCTGTTTCATGGCTCATCGCGTCATCAAGAAATATCCGAACCGCCGTCTCTACGACACCGAAATCTCAAGCTACATCACGATCGAGGATGTGCGGCAGCTGATCGTGGACGGCGAGGAATTCGAGGTCCGCGACGCCAAGAGTGGCGAAGACCTGACGCGGCAGGTGCTGCTGCAGATCATCGCCGAACATGAACAGGACGGCGAGCCGATGCTGTCCACCCAGCTGCTGAGCCAGATCATCCGTTTTTACGGCGACTCGCTGCAGGGATTCATGGGCAATTACCTGGAGCGCTCCATGCAGACGTTCCTCGAGCAGCAGAATCAGTTTCGCCAGCAGGTGGGCAGCATGCTGGGTCAGACGCCCTGGACGATGATGAACCAGCTCACCGAGCGCAACCTTGCGTTGTGGAAGGAATTCCAGACCAGCCTGGCAGGCGGCGTCACGCGCAGCCCCGAGAGCCGCGCCCCCGAAAGCGAAACCGCCAAACCACGCAATCGCTGAGTGGAAGCTGCCGCTCCATGGGATCCACGGGCGTTGTATTTGGCATGCCGGCGAAGGCAGGAAACCGCGACTTCAAGCTGGTGAATACAACGACAGCGGCTTCCCACAACGCCAATCGGCACACGTCCCGTCACCCATCCGCGCGCGTGCGCGTACTTCCATGAGGGCCGATCCAGAATGAGCAGACGCGTGGCCGTCGTGACCGGCGGCATTGGCGGTCTTGGGACCGAAATCTGTCTGACCCTTGCCCGCGGCGGACGCATGGTCGTCGCGGCAGACCTCGCAGCGGACGACTCACGTGTCGCTGGATTCAAGCAGGCGACCGCCGGCCACGACGTGCATTTCAACGCCATCGACGTGACCGATTTCGATGCCTGCGGCGCGCTGGTGCAAGACGTCATCCGCGAGCACGGTTCACTGGACATCCTGGTCAACGCCGCCGGTATCACCCGCGACGGCACGCTGCGCAAGATGCACCGTGTGCACTGGGATGCGGTGCTCAACGTCAACCTCGACGGCGTGTTCAACATGTGCAGGCACGCGGTTGACGGGATGATGGATCGCGGCTTCGGGCGCATCGTCAACATCAGCTCGGTCAATGGACAGACCGGTCAGTTCGGCCAGACCAACTATTCCGCGGCAAAAGCAGGCATGCACGGTTTCACCATGGCACTGGCGCGGGAGGTGGCGCGCAAGGGCGTGACCGTGAATTCGGTGTCGCCGGGTTATTGCGAGACAGCGCTGGTGCTGGCTGTGCCAGAAGACATACGCGCGAAGATCATCGAGAACGTGCCGGTGGGCCGGCTGGGCAAGCCAAGTGAAATCGCACGCACGGTCGAATTCTTGTCCGCCGAAGATGCCGGGTTCATCACCGGCGCGAATATTCCGGTCAATGGCGGGTTGTTCATGAGCTTCTGATGCGGTCGACGCATTGGCCAAACATCATCAGAGACATCACCGTAAAGGAATGCGCCTGCTTGTTTGCTCGCCATGCCCGCAAAGGCGGAACCGATGTCGATCTGTTTCAGCTGAACCTGAAGTCATGAGTGCACGCCTTCCTGGGAAGGACGCTCCAGGTCATGACTACGCCGCCGCACCCAACGCATCCGCGAGCCGCTCCACGGCAACCACGTCCAATCCCTTGAAGGACCCACCCTTGGGCGCATTCGCCTTCGGCACGATGGCGCGCTTGAAGCCGTGCGTGGCGGCTTCCTTCAAGCGTTCTTCCCCATTGGGCACCGGGCGGATTTCCCCGGATAAACCGACCTCGCCAAACGCGACTGTCTTCTCCGGCAGTGGCTGATCGCGCAACGACGACAACACCGCCAGTAACACCGGCAGGTCGGCCGCTGTTTCCTGGACACGGATTCCACCCACGACATTCACGAACACGTCCTGGTCGCTGACCCCGACGCCGCCATGCCGGTGCAGCACCGCCAGCAGCATCGCCAGCCGGTTCTGTTCCAGGCCAACCACGACGCGGCGCGGATTCGACAGCGGCGACGAGTCCACCAGCGCCTGCACTTCAACCAGCAGCGGTCGCGTGCCTTCGCGCGTGACCATCACGCAGCTGCCGGATTGCGGCGTGCTGCCGCCGGAGAGGAAAATGGCCGAAGGGTTCGGGACTTCCCGCAGGCCCTTGTCGCCCATCGCAAACACGCCGAGTTCGTTGACCGCGCCGAAGCGGTTCTTGAACGCGCGCAGTACACGGAAGCGGGACCCGGAGTCGCCCTCGAAATACAGGACCGCATCGACCATGTGTTCCAGCACGCGCGGGCCGGCGATGCCGCCTTCCTTGGTCACGTGGCCGACGAGAAACACGGCGGCGCCTGTTTCCTTGGCATACCGAACGAGCCGCGCAGCGCTTTCGCGCACCTGGCTCACGGACCCGGGTGCGGCGGTGAGCTGCTCGGTCCATAACGTCTGGATGGAATCGGCCACGATCAGTTTCGGCTGCAATGCGACGGCATGCTCCAGGATGCGCTCGACACCGGTTTCCGCCAGCGCATTGATTCCATCGACGGGTAACCCGAGCCTGGAAGCGCGCCCAGCGACTTGGCTCAGGGACTCCTCGCCGGTGACGTACAGCCCCGGCAACGTCGACGCCATCGACGACAGCGCCTGCAACAGCAACGTCGATTTACCAATGCCCGGGTCGCCCCCGACCAGCACCACCGCGCCTTCGACCAGGCCACCGCCAAGCACGCGATCGAATTCGCCGATCCCGGTGGACACGCGCGCGTCTTCGCTGTGCCGGACATCCTTGAGCGCGGTGACCTGCGGCGCATCGACCTTGCCGGCCCAGCCACTGCGTCGATTTGCGGCGACAGGTTTGCCCGCCGCTTCCACCACGAACTCGCCCAGCGAATTCCACGCATTGCATTCGGCGCACTGGCCCTGCCATTTGTTGTGCTCGGCGCCGCATTGGGCGCAGACGTAGGCGGTCTTGGCTTTGGCCACTTGGTTTCGCTTCGAAACGGGATGCCAGCTACTGTAGCGGCTGTAAGTCGCGTCGAGCGAGATTGAGGATGGCGGGCTTCAAGCCCCGATCCAGGAACCGGTCCAGCAGATCTTCATCGCGCAGAGCGATCACAGATGAGCCTGGGAGGCGGGTCTTCGATGTCCCGAAAGCGCCGGTTCGAAACCCGCGCTGCGGTCCAGGTGCGTCTCGGCGTTCATCGGATTGGGCCATCAATACAACCCGCAACTCGACATTGCAGCTCGCGAACGCTCGCAGGACGCTGCGGTCGGCAAGTCTTAGGAAGGGTTGGTGCCGGAAATAGGAATCTAACCTACGACCTACGCATTACGAATGCGCCGCTCTACCAACTGAGCTATTCCGGCATTGGGTCGTGGATTCTAGGTTTCGCAAAGGTTTGGGTCAATCTTCAACCAATATGCCTTGCGCTCCTGGACGCCGGGATGGGCCGTGCGCCGAACGTCTATTCGACCAGCTGCAATCGCAGCTCCTTCGGCAGGGCGAACACCATGTCTTCCGGCTTGCCATCCAGTTCACGGACGGCGTGCGCACCCAGGTCACGCAGGCGGTCGATGACGCCGCGCACGAGCACATCCGGCGCCGATGCGCCCGCGGTGACGCCGATGTGGCGCTTGCCTTCGATCCAGACGGGATCGATTTCGATTGCCCCGTCGATCAGGTGCGCCTCGACGCCCTCGCGCTCGGCGAGCTCGCGCAGGCGATTGGAGTTGGAGCTGTTGGGCGAGCCGACCACGAGGATCAGGTCGCATTCCTTGCTCAGTTCGCGTACCGCGTCCTGCCGGTTCTGCGTGGCGTAGCAGATGTCGTCGTTGCGTGGCCCCTGGATCGCGGGAAACC
>JBDSEX010000288.1:0-6898 GCA_039919835.1 Luteimonas sp. | reverse complement strand
TGCGATATGTGGTGCGGTGGGCCGGGGCCCACCCTGCGAGTTACATGCCCAGCAGCATCCGGTGCGGATTCTCCAGCTGGTTCTTGATATCCACCAAAAACAGCACCGCGTCCTTGCCATCGATGATGCGGTGGTCGTAACTCAACGCGATGTACATCATCGGCGCGGCCATGACGGCGCCGCCTTCGACGATCGCGCGCTCCTTGATGGTATGCATGCCAAGGATCGCGCTTTGCGGTGGATTGACGATCGGCGTGGACATCAGCGAACCGAAGGTACCGCCATTGGTGATGGTGAAGGTGCCGCCCTGCAGGTCTTCCAGTGCCAGCTTGCCGTCGCGCGCCTTGGTGGCGTATTCGGCGATAGCCTTCTCGATCTCGGCGAACGACATGCGCTCGACATTGCGCAGCACCGGCGTCACCAGGCCCCTCTCCGTCGAAACCGCGATCGAGATATCCGTGTAGCCGTGATAGATGACGTCGCTGCCGTCGACGGAAGCATTGACCACCGGATGGCGTTGCAGCGCATTGGCCGCGGCCTTCGCGAAGAAGCTCATGAAGCCCAGCTTGATGCCGTTGGCTTTCTCGAATGATTCGCCCAGTTCCTTGCGCATCGCCATGACCTTTCCGAGGTTGACCTCGTTGAACGAGGTCAGCATCGCGATCGAGTTCTTCGACAGCATCAGGCGTTCGGCGATGCGGGTGCGCATGCGCGTCATCGGCACGCGTTCTTCGGGACGCGCGCCGCCGCTGATCCCCGAGGTCTTGCCGCTGGCGTAGTTGACCAGGTCTTCCTTGGTCACGGCGCCCTTGCGGCCGGTGCCTTCGACCTGCGCCGGATCGATGTTTTCCTTGGCGGCGGTGAAGCGTGCGCCGGGCGGGAGTTCGTTCGAGTCGGATTTGGCTGCAGCGGGAGTGGCCAAGGGTGTCGGGGCTGACACCGCTCGCGCCGGCGGGGCGTCCGTGGGTTTGACAGGAGCGACTTCAACGGCGGGCGGTGGGGGCGTCGCAGCAGCGACACCCTCTTCGATGATGGCCAACACTTGTTGGCTCGTCACCGTGGCGCCGGTCTCGAACCTGATTTCCTTCAACACGCCGTCAACCGGGGAGGGTACCTCCAGCACGACCTTGTCGGTTTCCAGGTCGACGAGATTCTCGTCGCGCTTGACCGTATCGCCGGCCTTCTTGTTCCAGTTCGCGATGGTCGCGTCGGAAACGGATTCCGGCAGTACAGGCACTTTGACTTCAATGGCCATGATGGGCGTCCTAACCGTAAGTTGGATGGAAATGTCTAGAAAGCTTCAAATGTTCTCGTCACTCCAGCCTCGCGGGTGTGATGACTGGAGCTTCGAATCTGGAAGGTTCAATCAGCATTCGCAGGTGGTCATTCAGCCGCAGGCTTGCCGACCAGCGGATTGACCAGTGCATCGCCAACCAGCTGTTGCTGTTCGATGACGTGGTCGTTGAAGTGACCGACGGCCGGCGCGGGTGAGCGCGCGCGCCCGGTGTAATGCAGTTTCTGGTTGGGTTGCAGGCAGGCCACCAGGTGATGCTGGATCTGGTACCACGCGCCCTGGTTCTGCGGCTCTTCCTGGCACCACACCACGTCGAGCGCCTTGTTGTAGCGCTGCAGCTCGGTGGCGAGTTGCGCACGCGGGAACGGATACAGTTGTTCCGCGCGCAGCAGCGCGACATCCGTCAATTCCTGTTTTTGCGTCTGCTCGAGCAGATCGTAGTAAACCTTGCCGGAACACACCACGACGCGCTTCACTTTCTTCGCATCGGCCTGTGTATCGGCAATCAGGTGCTGGAATCCGCCGTTGGCAAGCTCGTCGAGCGAGGACACCGCGAGCTTGTGGCGCAGCAGCGACTTCGGTGTCATCACCACCAGAGGCTTGCGCGTCTTCATGCGCATCTGCCGCCGGATCATGTGGAACATCTGCGCCGGCGTGGTCGGCACGCAGACCAGCATGTTTTCGAGTGCGCACAGTTGCAGGAAACGTTCGAGGCGCGCCGAGCTGTGTTCCGGGCCTTGGCCTTCGTAACCATGCGGCAGCAGCAGCACCAACCCGCACAGGCGCTGCCATTTCGCTTCGCCCGATGACAGGAACTGGTCGATGACCACCTGGGCGCCGTTGGCGAAATCGCCGAACTGCGCTTCCCAGATGTCAAGCGTGCCAGGATCGGCCGTCGAGTAGCCGTACTCAAACGCCATCACCGCCTCCTCGCTGAGCAGCGAGTCGATGATCTCCGCGTCTTCCGCGTTTTTCACCAGTTGCCGCAGCGGCAGGTAGTACTGGTCGGTCTTCTGGTCGTGAAGAACGGCATGGCGATGGAAGAAGGTGCCGCGGCCGCTGTCCTGCCCGACCAGGCGCAACTTGCTGCCCTCGTCGAGGATCGTGGCGTACGCAAGGTTCTCGGCAAAGCCCCAATCGCCCGGCAGTTCACCGGCGACCATCTTGCGACGGTCGTCGTAGATCTTGGCCACGCGCGGATGCAGCTCGATTTCGGTCGGAATCGTGTTGATGGCATGAGCCAACTGATCGAGCTTGTCGCGTGCCACTCTGGTATCGACCGGATCGGAAAGTCTGCCCGACAGGTAAGTCGCCCAGTTGATGGTGAATTCGTCCGGTTTGACGGTCGCAAGCTCCGTGGTGACTTCACCCGCATCGAGCTTGCTGCGATAGTCGTCCACGACTGCCTGCGCATCTTCCGCCTTCAACGTGCCGGCAGCGGTGAGGCGCCCCGCATACAACTCTCGCGGCGTCTTGTGCGCGCGGATTGTCTGGTACATCAAGGGTTGCGTCGCGGCGGGTTCGTCGGCCTCGTTGTGGCCGTGGCGGCGATAGCACACCAGATCGATGACGACATCCTTGCCGAATCGCTGGCGGAAGTCGTAGGCGAGCTCGGCACAGAACACAACGGCTTCCGGATCGTCGCCATTCACGTGCAGTACGGGGGCGCCGACCATCTTCGCCACATCCGTGCAATACAGCGTCGAACGCGCGTCCTGCTTGTCGCTGGTGGTGAAGCCGACCTGGTTGTTGATGACGATGTGCACGGTACCGCCGACGGCGAATCCGCGCGCCTGCGACATCTGGAAAAGTTCCATGACCACGCCTTGGCCAGCGAATGCGGCGTCGCCATGCAGCAGCACCGGTAGCACCTGCTTGTGTTCGTTGTCGCCGCGACGGTGCTGGCGCGAACGCACGCTGCCGACCACGACCGGATCGACGATCTCCAGATGCGATGGATTGAACGCGAGTGCCAGATGCACGGGCCCGCCCGGCGTGTGGATGTCGGCGCTGAATCCCATGTGGTACTTCACGTCGCCGCTGTGCGCGCGATCCGCGTCGTGGTGCTCGAACTTGCCCTCGAACTCGTCGAACAGCCTGCGCGGCGATTTGCCGAGCGTGTTGATCAGCACGTTGAGGCGGCCGCGGTGCGCCATGCCCAGCACGACTTCCTTGACGCCTTCGCTGCCCGCGCGCCGGATAACGTCGTCGAGCAGCGGGATCAGCGCATCTCCGCCTTCCAGCGAGAAACGCTTCTGGCCGACGTACTTGGTATGCAGGTAGCGCTCGAGGCCTTCGGCAGCCGTCAGGCGCTCGAGGATGCGGCGCTTGTCGTCGTCGCTGCGCTTGAAATCGCCGCCGGCCGCTTCCAGCCGCTCGTACACCCAGCGACGTTGTTCGACGTCGGTGATGTGCATGAACTCTGCGCCAATCGGTCCGGTGTACGTCGCTTTCAGCAGGGCCAGCAGGTTGCGCAATGTCATGCGCTCGTGACCGCCGACGCCGCCACTGCCAAATTCGGTGCTCAGGTCGGCGTCGGAAAGGCGATGGAAGCCGATTGACAGATCCGGTGCCTGGATCTTCTCCAGCATGCCAAGCGGATCGATATCAGCGGCAAGGTGGCCTCGCGAGCGATAGGCGATGATCAGCTTGCCGATGGCGAAATCGCGTTCGTCACTGCTCGACGCGGCAGGCACAGCCTTGCCGCTGGCGGCGCTGCGACCGGCGGCGGCGACGGCGTCCATGACAACGGAATGCGGAACATCCCCGGCTTCACGACCCTTGAAGCCATCGAAATAGGCTTTCCATCTCCCTCCCACGCTGTCGGGAGCTGCCAGGTATTGCTCGTACAGGTCATCGATGAAGGCGGCGTTGGCGCCGAGTTGCGAAGACTGGGCAAACTGCTTCAGAAGACGATCCGCCATGGTGCAGAAAAGCTCGAAAGAAGGGAGGCAAACGACTGATTCGACTAGCCTTTAAGGCGGCTCGCCGATGCTGCGCATAAGGCACTGAATTATAGCCGCAGGGGATGGCGCGGTGCATCATCGCGCACCGTCCGCCCTTGCATGTGCAAGCCTCGTGTTTGCCCCGATGCTCATCCCCAAAACAAAAACTGGGGAGCAGGTTTGGCTGTGGACCCAAATGGTCACTCCCGGCGCAAACCAGATCCCAATTCTCCGCGAGCTGAAGCCGGTCCGCACTTTTGCGGGTAGTCAGGCATTGTCACGCGTCCGGCTCCCTACAGACCAAGGGACCTGTACTCGGTCACCGGCCGCGACCGTTCCCAGACCCGGTCGAACCCTTCGCGCAGCTGCCGCGCGCGGCCCTGTGCATCCAGCGACGATTCGCCCTCGAAACGGTGGCCAAGTGTGCGGAAATAGTAGCCGCCATCGTCGTTGACGACGAAGGCCGAGGCATACGCTCGATCGACCGGGTCGATGACCTCGCGGAACGCGAACACGCTCGGCAGCCGCTGCGCCAGTGCGATGATCGGAGCCAGTGCGCGATGCGGCGATGCCGCATCCTGCAGCACCACGCGCACTTCGTTGCCGCGGCCACCGGTGCCGAAGCGCCGCAGTGCATCGACGATGTCAGGCGCATCGAACAAACCGGGATCGAGTTCGCGCGTGTAGATGCTCAACGCGCGGCGCGCCTGGCTGATGATGGCAGTGACGATGGCAATGGCTGCGTCGCGATGCTCAATAGCGGTGGGGCCGCCCAGTTTTCGACGCATTGGCTGGTGATCGATGCCGGCTTCGATGAAGCGCTCGCCTTCGGGAATGAACCCATGCCGCGCGTAGAAGCGCTGCGCACCCACCTGCGAATTCAAGGCGATCTCGCGCCAGCCGCGTTCGTGCGCCTGCGCAATCAGCGCAAGCAACAGGGCATCACCAACACCCTTGTTGCGCCACTCACGCAATACCGCCATGCGCCCGATCCTGCGTTCCGGCGTCAGCCGGCCGGTCCCAATCGGCGTGCCGTCGCCGGCGCGCGCGATGACATGCACGCACTGCGGATCAAGCGCGTCCCATTCCTCCTCGAGAGGCACGTTCTGTTCCTGCACGAAGACGGTTTCGCGCACGGCGCGCAGGTCCGTCAGGCCCGTCTGGTAGTCGATCGCCTCGATGCGGAATCCGGGATGCATCTGCCTCACTCCTCTTCGCACGCCTGCAGCTGGTAATGGCCGCCCTGCAGCAATGAGTAGACCGCATCGCGACCTTTTTCGGACAGTTTGGCGTAACACGCGCCGTCGATTCCGTCGGAGGCCGCAAGGATCCGCGCATCGCGTGCGGACATCACGAATGATTGACCGCTGGCATACAACATCGCGCCGCGGGCCGCCTTGCGCCATGCCATGCGCGACCAGGGGTGTCGCAGCAGCTGAGCATTGTGTTGCAGATCCCATTCGATCTCTATGCGCGGAGGTAATTCTTCCTGTCGCGCAATCTCGCCCGAGCCGCGATAGGTCGTGATGAAACTGCCGAACCAGTCGCCCAGACGATCCGGATCGTTCATGCGCAACGCGTTCAGGGCGTCCACCACGCGCCGCATCGCCGCGGCGTCAATTTCATGAGGATCCGCCGGCAGCGTTAGATCCGCGTCGCGATAACGTACGGACTCATCCTCATCCGCCGAGAGCGCATCGACGAAATCACCAAGCAACTCAGCGGCTGACGGCGCACGCATGCCGATGGAGAACGTGAGACACGCATCGTCGGCAACGCCGTGATGCGGCACGCCGGGCGGCAGGTAGAGCATGTCGCCGGGGCCGAGCACCCAGTCGTGCGTCGGGTGGAATTCCCGCAGCATCTTCAATTCGACATCGTCGCGGCAGGCAACGACGGGCTTGGCCGACACATCGACCTGCCAGCGCCGATGGCCATGGGCCTGCAGCAGGAACACGTCGTACTGATCGACATGCGCGCCGACCGAACCGCCGGGAGCGGCGAAACTGACCATCACGTCGTCGATGCGCCAGCGCGGCAGGAAGTCGAAATGCGCGAGCAACGCCCGGATGTCGGCATCCCATTTGTCCACGTCCTGCACCAGCAGCGTCCAGTCGTGTTGCGGCAGCGTGGGAAAGTACGCTTCGGGAAAGGGGCCGTGTCGCACCACCCAGGAATCATGTACGCGGTCGTGGGCAATGACGCGCGACAGCGCGGCTTCCTCGCAGGCCAGGCCGGCCAGATCCTCGGGTGCGATCGGCGAGACGAAATCAGGGAATGCATTGCGGATCAGCAGCGGCTTCTTCTGCCAGTAATCACGCAGGAAATCGCCCGCAGGCATGCCGAGTGGCGGCCGCGCGGCGGCATCGATCTCGATCGCCGGACTGGGCGATTTGCGCATGGCCTTGCTCATGTCGCGATCTCATCGTAACCACGGCCGAGAAACTGGATCACGCACCAGCCATGTCCAAACGGATCGGCCAGCTGCACGATGCGGCCCCAACGGGTCTCGCGCGTCGCCCCCTCCTGGATCGCACCCGCCGCCACCGCGCGCGCAATCGCATCATCCAGGTCGTCTACCACCACGTCGCAGTGCAACGGACTCCAGTGACGCGCGTAATCGCGATTCGATTGCCCTGCGCCCACGGTGCCGGGTTTC
>JBDSEX010000268.1:0-5962 GCA_039919835.1 Luteimonas sp. | reverse complement strand
AAAAACCGTCACCGATTACGACGCGAAGCTGCGTCGCCTCGAACCGGTCAACCTCGCCGCGATCCAGGAACATGCCGAAGCCGCGCAACGCAAGGAGTACCTGGACGCGCAGGACGCCGATCTCACCACCGCGCTCGATACGCTGGAAGACGCCATCCGGAAGATCGACCGCGAAACGCGCGGCCGCTTCAAGGACACGTTCGATCGCGTCAATGCCGGAATCCAGGAGTTGTATCCGCGCCTGTTCGGCGGGGGGCATGCCTACCTGGAGCTGACCGGCGAAGACCTGCTCGATACCGGCGTCGCGATCATGGCGCGTCCGCCCGGCAAGCGCGTGTCAAACATTTCGCTGCTGTCCGGCGGGGAAAAGGCGATGACTGCTGTCGCGCTGGTGTTCGCGATTTTCCGGCTCAACCCCGCGCCGTTCTGCCTGCTGGACGAAGTCGATGCGCCACTCGACGAAACCAACGTCGGCCGCTTCACCAACCTTGTCGGCGAGATGAGCGAGCACGTGCAGTTCCTGTTCGTGACCCACAACAAGGCCACCATGGAAGCCGCGCAACAGCTCAGTGGCGTTACCATGCGTGAGCCGGGTGTCAGCCGCCTGGTATCCGTGGATCTGGCAGAAGCCGCGCGTCTTGCAGGTGCTGCCTGAGAACGGGAGTGCAGGGCAGGGAGCGGGAAGTGGACGAGCGGTGAGCAACAAAGCGCTTGTCTTTTCCCACTCCCTGATTTCCACTCCCTGCACTCGCTTATAGGAGACAAAGATGTCCGATACGTGGTTGTTGCGAATTGGAATCCTGGTGGCGGGTGCGATCCTGTTCCTGGCGATCGTGTGGTTCGGAAAACCACGCAAGGGCGCGCAAGGCCGCCGGGTCGAAGGCAGGGACACTGGCCGCATGGAGCCCACTCTGGGCGCGCAGATCGAAAGCGATCTCGCCCGGAGTGGCGGATTCGCCGACGAAACGGCCGTGCAATCGGAACTCGACCTGCTCGACGAGACGCTCGGCGCGACCTCCGGCAACAGCGAACTGGGCCGACGCGACAGCGAGGACTTCGACAAGATCATCTCGCTCTACGTCGCGGCGCGCGCAGGACAGCAGTTGCACGGATCGGACATCGTCGTCGCCGGAGAAAAAGCCGGCCTCACCTTCGGCCATATGAACGTGTTCCATCGGTTGGTTGAAGCGCATCCCGAGCGCGGTCCGATCTTCAGCGTCGCCAACATCATGAAGCCGGGGAGTTTCGACATGGCTGGGATCCAGGCGCTTGAGACGCCGGCCATTGCATTCTTCCTCACCTTGCCCGCGCCCCTGTCGGCGCTCGAGGCCTGGGACACCATGCTTCCCACCGCGCAACGCATGGCAGAGCTGCTCGATGGCGTGGTGCTGGACGAGGAGCGCAACGCGCTTGGCCGCCAGCGCATTGCCCACATCCGCGACGAGCTGCGCGCCTACGACCGCCAGCACGAAACGCCTCCATTGACGCGCTCGCCGCGTTGGTAATCGCGTCGAAATTCTCGTAGCAGCGCAGCGGGGCGCGAGCGATCTGCATCGGTAAAGCGTCATCGCGCCGAGTGCGCGCCCATAAAACGCCGCTTGCAATAAACTGCCGCAATGGCATCAAGTGCTTCCACGCGCGTCACCGACCTGCGCCGTCAACTCGACGACGCGAATCATCGCTATCACGTGCTCGACGATCCGGCGATCCCCGACGCGGATTACGATCGCCTGATGCGCGAACTGGAGGCACTGGAGGCGGCGCATCCCGAGTTGTCCGATCCAAGCTCACCGACGCTGCGCATCGGCAATGCGCCGTCCACGAAATTCGCCGAAGTACCCCATGGCGTGCCGATGCTGTCACTTGGCAACGCGTTCACCGATGACGAAGTGCGAGATTTCGTCGCCCGCATCACCAGGGAGACTGGAGTCCTGCTACCCGCGTTCTCCGTTGAACCCAAACTCGACGGCCTCGCGATCAGCCTGCGTTATGAAGACGGCGTCTTCGTGCGCGCTGCGACGCGCGGCGACGGTGCCACTGGCGAAGACGTCACCTCGAACCTGCGCACCGTCCGTGCCATCCCGCTGCAATTGCGTGCAGAAGCGCCGCCCGTGATCGAAGTGCGTGGGGAGGTCTACATGCCCAGGACCGCGTTCGAGCGCTATAACGCGAGGGCACGAGACCGCGGCGAGAAGACCCTGGCTAATCCACGCAACGGCGCAGCCGGCTCGCTTCGCCAGCTCGACCCGCGTGTCACCGCCAAGCGGCCGTTGGCCTTCTATGCCTACGCACTGGGCGAAGTGGAGGGCGCAACGCTGCCAGCGACGCATTCGCAGACGTTGCTTTGGCTGCGGGAACTCGGCTTGCCGGTCGCGCCCACCGTCGATGTCGCCAGCGGCGTAGACGGCCTGCTCGCGTACTACGCGCGCATCGGCGCGCAGCGCAACGCGCTGCCCTACGACATCGACGGTGTCGTCTACAAACTCGACCGATACGACCAGCAGCGCGCGATGGGCTTCGTCTCGCGCGCCCCACGCTGGGCCCTGGCGCACAAGTTCCCGGCGCAGGAAGAAACGACCACGGTCGAATCAATCGAAGTGAATGTCGGACGCACCGGCGCCGTGACGCCATGGGTGGCGATGGCACCGGTCCAGGTCGGGGGCGTGGTCGTCAGCCGTGCGACGCTGCACAACGCCGACCAGGTGGCGCGTCTGGACGTGCGTGCGGGCGACAGCATCATCGTGCGGCGCGCAGGTGACGTGATACCGGAAGTGGTGCGCGTGATCGAGGAGAAGCGGCCGCTCGACATGCGCGGCAGGCCGTTGCACGCACCCTACCAGTTGCCTACGCACTGTCCGGATTGCGGTTCAGCGATCGAACGCGAGGATGGTGAAGTCGTGGCCCGCTGCACCGGCGGACTGGTGTGCCCGGCACAGCGCATCCAGGCGCTGTTCCATTTCGCCTCGCGGCGGGCGATGGATATCGAAGGCCTCGGCGAGCGGCTGATCGCCGCACTGGTCGAGTTCGATGACGTGCGGACGGTCGCCGATCTCTACACGTTGACGGTCAAGGACTTCCTGGCGATGAAGCAGCGCGCCGACGAAGCGGGTGGCGCCATCCCTGGCGATGTTGGGAATGGCAGCGTAAAAGCCGGGAAAATCGCCAGCAAGTGGGCCGAAAACCTGGTCGCCGCTATCGATGCCAGCCGAACCACGACGCTCGAACGCGTGCTGTATGCGCTGGGCATCCGCGATGTCGGCGAGAGCACTGCCAAAACGCTGGCGCGCCATTTTGGCGCATTGGACCGGATCATTGACGCGGACGAGGTTGCGCTCACCAGCGTGCCGGACGTCGGTCCAATTGTCGCGTCGCGCATCGCGCATTTCTTCGCAGAGCCGCACAACCTGGCAGTCCTTGCTGCGCTCCATGCCAATGGCGTGCATTGGCCTGAAGGCGCGCCACAGCGCTCGAGTGAGGGCCCGTTGAGTGGCAAGAGCGTCGTGTTGACGGGCGGGCTGGAGTCGATGAGCCGCGACGAAGCTGGCGCGAGGCTCGAAGCGCTTGGCGCAAAGGTGTCGGGGAGTGTGTCGAAGAAAACGTCGATCGTGGTGGCCGGCGACGCCGCCGGATCCAAGCTGGCCAAGGCGCAGGAACTCGGCCTGGAAATCTGGGACGAAGCGCGGTTGCTTGCATTCCTTGCGGAGGATCCGTCATGAAGGTCCTGGCTTGCGTGGGAGCGGGTTCGGCCGGTAGCGCTCGCACGCTTGCGACGTTTTGCAACAGCGAGAGCCCGTGGGTTATCAACCCGCTCTCAACTGCCATGGGCAGAGATGCCCACCCGCAACCATTCCGCCACAGCTCGTGGCTGCAGCGGCCTCTACCTGAGAATCCGATCTGCACGGGTCTCACCAGTGAGTGACTGGCAACCCGCTGCAACGCCAGGCACGCTCCAGCGGCGCGCGCAACTCAACGCATTGATCCGCGACTTCTTCAGGGATCGACGTGTTCTGGAAGTCGAAACACCCATCCTGTCGCGTGCAGGCAATACCGACCCCAATATCGCCTCGTTCGCGCTGGAGGTGTCCGGCCGCATCGATGGCGCTCCGCGCACGCGTTGGTTGCGCACCTCACCTGAATTCGCATTGAAGCGACTGCTGGCGGCAGGCATCGGCGATTGTTACGAGCTGGGCCGCGTCTTTCGCGATGGCGAAGCCGGAGGCCGACACAATCCGGAATTCACGCTGCTCGAGTGGTACCGCGTCGGCTGGGATCACCATCGCTTGATGAATGAGGCGGTCGAACTGGTCGCCGCAGCCCTCGAACTGGCCGGCTGCTCGACGCCAACCGTGCACAAGATGACCTATGGCGAACTGTATCGGCAGCGTCTCGGCGTCGACGTGGTGCACGATCCCGATGAGGCACTGCGCGTCGCACTTGGCGACGTGCGGATCGATCCCGCCGGACTCACGCGCGACGACTGGCTTGACCTGTTGATGACGCATCGCATCCAGCCGCACTTCGACCAAGGCGCCGTCACGCTGGTGCATGCCTATCCGCCGTCGCAATCCGCGCTGGCGCGGTTGACGAATGATCCTCACCCGGTGGCCGAGCGCTTCGAGCTGTACCTGGGCCCCCTCGAACTGGCCAACGGTTACCACGAGTTGACCGACCCGCAAGAACAGCGCAGCCGTTTCGAGCGCGATCTCGACCTGCGCGCGAGACGCGGGGATCCGCAGCCGCCGGTGGACCAGTACCTGCTGGATGCACTCGATGCGGGCTTGCCGGACTGCGCCGGTGTTGCCCTGGGCGTCGATCGCCTGCTGATGGCCATGCTGGGTGCGGCCAGCATCGAGACGACGCTGGCATTTCCGTTCGGACGCGCGTGACCGGGAACATCGGTGATCCGTACGACCCCGGCAGGGCGCGACAGGCTTGGCCGGCACCTAGGGTCCACGGGTCGCCCGTCCATGCACAGTCGTCCCATTGGAGTCTGCCCCTGATGCATTCAGCGAGAGATTGCACGGTCATGCACGATTTCCGCCATCGTTCATGCGCCGTGGTTACAGTTGTCGCGGCAACAGCGTTGCGGAGCCTGTGCATGCGTCATCTGATTCTGGTTGCTTGTTGCGTGTCCGGCCTGGGCATGGCGATGGCGGCGCCTGCTACGGGGGGCGACGATCCTGATCTTGCCGAAGGTGCCGTCTTCCGGTGCGAATCAAGCGGCGGCCGCACGCGCGAATGTCCCGCCGACACGTCGCGCGGCGTTCGCCTGGTACGGCAGGTGTCACGCGTCCCATGCACCGAGGGGCAGACATGGGGTGCAGGACGCGCCGGAGTCTGGGTCACGCAGGGCTGCGGCGGGGATTTCGCCCGCGGCCATGGCAGCAGTGGTGGCAGTGGTAGCGGCTATGGCGCACAGGTGTTGCGCTGCGAGTCCAGCGACGGCCGCCGCAAGCTGTGTCCTGCCGATGCGCGCGACCACGTCCAGCTGGTTCGCCAGTTGTCGCGCAGCCCCTGTGTTCGCAATCAGACCTGGGGCACGAGCCAGCGTGGCGTCTGGGTGTCGCAGGGCTGCCGTGCCGAGTTCCGTCTCGGCGGCGGATCCCGGCGAGGCGATGGCGATGTCCACGATGGCAGCGGAGCGCAGGTTGTGCGCTGCGAATCGCCGCGCGGCGCCCAGAACCAATGTCGGATCGATGCCAGGGGCAGGGCGCGGTTGCTGCGGCAGCTGTCCTCGTCACCCTGCGTCGAAGGCCGGACATGGGGGCAGGATCGCGGCGGGGTCTGGGTCCGCCGAGGCTGCCGCGCGGATTTCGAGATTGGAGGTACAGGTTTTGAACACGACGACGACAGCGAGGGCATGGGGCAAGTCATGACCTGCGAATCGACCGAAGGCCGTCAGGGCCGCTGCGACATCGATGTCAACCGCGGCGCGCGCATGATCCGCCAGCTGTCTCGTTCG
>JBDSEX010000244.1:0-4049 GCA_039919835.1 Luteimonas sp. | reverse complement strand
GCTGCGCAAGGCAGGTTTCATGACCCGCGATGCGCGCGAAGTCGAGCGCAAGAAGGTCGGCCTGCACAAGGCGCGCCGCGCGACCCAGTTCTCGAAGCGATAATCTTCACGTTATAGCCCCGTCGCCAAGCGGTAAGGCACCTGACTCTGACTCAGGCATCGGAGGTTCGAATCCTTCCGGGGCTGCCATACTCAAGTCGGGTTGCAATGCACGCACTGCGACACGGCCACGAAAGCCCGCCTCCCGGCGGGTTTTCGCGTTGTGGCGGGGCGGCGCGCTGAACGTTGGTTGTCGGGTGTTGCGGGGTGACGAGCGAACATAGCCAAGCTTGCATCGCTGCGCATTCAAGAAGTTCTCCTGGCAGGGTTTCGCATGGTCGCCACGTTTTCAGCGCCGTTTACCTCCACCGACGACCTGCAGGCGCATCTGCGCGACGCCGGCTACGCGGTGCTCACGCCGGCCGAGGTTGGCCGCCTCTGCGGTTGCCCGCTGCCTGCGTTCGATGCGCTGGTGGATAGCTGGGACGAACTGCAACCCGACGAGTATCTGAAGGATGGCGGCCGCTACCGACGCCGCCGGCATTCGTGCTTTATCGTCGAGGCATCCGACGACCAAAACGGATGGAGAGTGGCGCAAGCGCCGCATCGCGCGCACTGGCAATCGGAGGAATACAACGCGCTGCACGGCGGAATGCGGCGCTGGTTCGAGCCGATCCGCGCCGACGTGGTGTCCCAGCCTGCATGGACGACATTGCTGAAATGCCTCGCGCAGCAGTTCTCGGGGCAGAAGGACGTGCAGCGCTGGCATGTCGAAGCGCACCAGTTCCGCATCGATACCAGCGAAGGCATAGGCCGGCCCACGCCCGAAGGCGCGCATCGCGACGGCGTGGATTTCGTGGCGGTGTTCCTGGTGGCGCGGCACGGCATCAAGGGTGGTGAAACGCGGGTGTTCGAGGCGGCAGGGCCGAATGGGCAGCGCTTCACACTGACGGAACCGTGGTCGCTACTGCTGCTCGACGACACGCGCGTGATCCACGAATCCACGCCGATCCAGCCCGAGCACGACCATGGCCATCGCGACACGCTGGTGCTTACTTACCGCGCCAGCAGTTTCCAGGGTGACTGACCTCGTCGGGCGCAGTCGACGCTGCCGCTTCCGGCGCATGCGACGGACCACGCCGATGCCTGGCTCGGGGCCGGGGCCGTCGGGACGACTTGCCGCAGTCGCACCAGCACGGATTTCCGCCTACGGCTGACCCGGGTTCGGAACGTCATGGGGCCGCCCCAGCCGTGCATTGTCGTTCCAGGTCAACCGCGTGCGCGAGGTGCTTGTGGGTACAATTCGCGCCCGCGCAGACTGAAACACACCATGAAACTCGGCTCATTGAAGGAAGGCGGACGCGACGGCACGCTCATCGTTGTTTCGCGCGATCTGTCGCTCGCCGTGCGCGCCACCGGCATCGCACCAACGCTTCAGCGTGCGCTGGAGGACTGGTCCAACACCGCGCCGCGGTTGAATGCGCTGTCCGATGCGTTGAATGCAGGCGAAGCCGACGGCGCCTTCGACATTGACCTCAACGCACTTGCCGCTCCACTTCCACGCGCCTACGAATTCGTCGATGGCAGCGCCTACCTGCCGCATGTCGAGCGCGTGCGCCGCGCGCGAGGCGTGGACGTGCCGGAAAGTTTCTACGTCGATCCGTTGATGTACCAGGGCACGAGCGCGGGTTTCTACGGGCCGCGCGACGCCGTGCGCGTCGTTGACGAAGCGCAGGGCATTGATCTGGAAGCCGAGATCGTGGTGATCACCGACGACGTGCCAATGGCGGTCACGCCCGGGCAGGCCGCGGCGCACATCCAGCTGGTCGGCCTGATCAACGACGTGTCGTTGCGCAATCTCATTCCCGGCGAGCTGGCCAAAGGCTTCGGATTCCTGCAGTCCAAACCCCGCTCCGCGTTGTCCCCGGTCTTCGCGACACCGGACGAGCTCGGCGATGCGTGGAACGAAAGCAAGCTGCACCTTCCTTTGCTCACCCATGTCAATGGCGCATGGTTCGGCGCGCCCGATGCCGGCGTGGACATGCAGTTCAATTTCGCGCAACTGATCGCGCATGCTGCGAAGACGCGTCCGTTGTCGGCGGGCACGATCGTCGGCTCGGGCACGATCGCCAACCAGGACACATCCAAGGGCGCGTCGTGCTTTGCCGAAAAGCGCACGGTGGAGACACTGGAGACGGGCGCAGCGAAAACACCCTTCATGAGCTTCGGGGATGTGGTCCGGATCGAAATGCTGAACCGTGACGGAGATTCCATTTTTGGAGCGATCGAGCAGCGCATCGAACGCCAACCCCTGCCGTGAACCCGCGAGCGTCTGGATTGGGATGACCGGCGGCCCGCTGCGGGGACGTTTACCGGGTAAGGTGTGATCGCCGCAGGCATTGCGGGACCGCACGGGGAGCGGCCGATGACCGATCGATTGCGTTTGTACTCGTATTGGCGTTCCAGCGCCGCGTACCGCGTGCGCATCGGCCTGAACATCAAGGGCCTGCCTTACGAGATCGTGCCGGTGCATCTGGTCCGCGATGGCGGCGAGCAGCACGGGGATGAATTCCGCGCGGCCAATCCGCAAGGGCTGGTGCCGGTGCTGCAGCACGGCAGCCGCATGCTGCGGCAATCACTGTCGATCCTGGAATACCTCGACGAGATGTGGCTGCAGCCGTCCCTGCTGCCTGCGGTCGCGCGGGACCGGCAGCGGGTGCGCGCAATTGCGCAGCTGATTGCGTGCGACATGCATCCGCTCAACAACCTGCGCGTGATGCGCTATTTCGAGAACACCTGGCACGTGCCGCAGGCCGAACGCGACGGATGGACGCGGCACTGGATCATCGAAGGGTTCAGGGCGCTGGAGGCCATGCTCGTCGACAATCCGTCGACCGGACCGTACTGCGACGGCAGCCTGCCCACGCTGGCGGACTGCTGCCTGATCCCGCAGGTCTACAACGCCCGCCGTTTCGGTATCGACTTGACCCCGTTTCCGCTGATCGAAGGGATCGAGCGGGCCTGCCTTGCGTTGCCCCAGTTCGACGCCGCGCGGCCGGAAATGCAGCCGGATGCGCCACCGGGCTGACCGTTTCGACCAGCGACCGCAGGCGGGACGGATGAAACGATGCGGACAATCGCACGAGCGGACAAAGAACGTCCTTGACCAGCGTCGATCGGATCTTTGATCCGGCCAGGAACGCGCATGCGTTTCGCTCGCATGCCGACCCCCTCCGGATCACGATCCGATTTCCCGCTCCCTACCTGTCGTCGTACCCGCTCGACACTGGCGCGGGCGCCTGGAAGACTTCCGCATAGGGATCGTGTTCGTCCTTGCTGCCATCGGACAGCCGGAACTTGAGGTTGAGGCCGTCGCGTGAATCGGCTGCGCGCAGCGCTTCCTCCATCTCGATCTTGCCTTCCTTGTACATCCGGAACAGGCACTGGTCGAAGGACTCCATGCCTTCCTCCAGGGATTCTTCCATTGCCTGCTTGATCTCGTGGACCTGTCCGCGCCGCATCAGGTCGCGGATCATCGGGGTGTTGATCAGCACCTCGGCCGCAGGAAGGCGGCGTCCGTCGGTCCCGGTGACCAGGCGCTGCGACACCACGGCCTTGAGATTCAGCGCCAGGTTCATCAGCACGTTCTTGTGCGCGGTTTCCGGGAAGAAATTGAGGATGCGTTCCAGCGTCTGGTCGGCGTTGTTGGAGTGCAGCGTCGCCAGGCAGATGTGGCCGGTTTCGGCGAAAGCGAAGGCGGCTTCCATGGTGGTCGCGTCAAGGATCTCGCCGATCAGGATCACGTCCGGCGCCTCGCGCATCGCGTTTTTCAGCGCGTTGTGGAAGCCGTGCGTATCGAGGCCGACCTCGCGCTGGTTGACGATGGATTTCTTGTGACGGTGCAGGTATTCGATCGGATCCTCGATGGTGAGGATGTGCCCGGCGCTGTTGCTGTTGCGATGATCGATCATCGACGCCAGCGTGGTCGACTTGCCGGAACCGGTGGAGCC
>JBDSEX010000107.1:0-8465 GCA_039919835.1 Luteimonas sp. | reverse complement strand
CCTCGCCGAAGAAGGCGAAGCGGGCCTGTTCTACATGCGCCATCGCGATGAGCCCGCTGGACGCCTGATCGGCGTGCTGCTGCGTCATTACCCGCATGTCATCGGCAACGGGCGGGATACGGTTGCGACATTGATTGCAGCCGACCATCGCCTGAAACGGGCGACCGGCAGCCGCCTGCACGAATGCATGTACGACCCCACTTGCGTGCCAGGCAAAGGCGAGAAGGTCAGGCTGTCGACGATCGCGTCGACGCGCGTCGGCGGCATGTATGAAGACGCTACTGCCGTTGCAACGCCTGCATTGACGGCGCGGATCGATGCCATCGCACGCGACATGCCGGATTTCCATGTCGGCCGATTCGATGTGCGCTACAGCACGCTTGAATCGTTGCGCGCTGGTGCGCTCACCATCATGGAGGTCAACGGCGCAGGCTCCGAGGCCGTGCATGCATGGGATCCGAAGTACAGCATCGCCGACGTTTACCGCATCGTGTTCGCCAAGCAACGCGCACTGTTCCGCATCGCGGACGCCAACCGCCGCGCCGGCCATCGCCCGATCGGCATGCGTGCGCTCGCGCGATTGCACCTGGCACAACAGGAACTGATGGGGCGCTATCCGCCTTCGAACTGATCGTTGGCCACGTCACCGACACGAGAGCGCTCCAGACCGGAAGCGACACGTGCATGCGCAGCCGCGGCCATGCGCTTGCGATCGCCGGCTTCGGCCGATGTCAGTGGCGCATGGAAGATCAGGCGGACCCGCGCACCCTTGCCACGCATGAAAGCCCAGAAATGCGGGGCGAGCGTCATGTCCCCGTAGTACGCATACTGATCGCGATCCGCGACACTGATCGCCGTACGCCCGTCGACGGCACGCAGGTCGATGGTGAATGGCTGGATGAGCAATCCGTTGTCCAAGTGGGTCTGTAGCACTGAAAAAACACTTGACTTGAAGGGCAGCACACGCATGCCGGGCGAGCTGGTGCCTTCCGGGAACACGATCAGGTTGCGGCGGCTGTCGAGCAGTGCGTCGACCTGGCCCATCACGCGCGTCGCATCGCGCCGCTCGCGGCTGATGAACACGGTGCGTTGCAACTGCGCCAGCAATCCGAACAGCGGCCAGCCGCACATCTCGCGCTTGGCGGTAAAGCTGCCACATACCACGCTGCCCAGCACGGGAATATCCAGATAGGACAGGTGGTTGCCCACGTATGCCGCGTGCGCATCGGCGATGGGTCTGCCCTCGACTTCGACGTTGACCTGCAGCACGCGACAGACGGCGCGATGCCAGAGCTGCCCCCAACGCGATGCGGCGCGGTCGAGCTTGAACAGCAACAGTAACGATTGCGTCGGGATGATGGCCATCACCAGCAATGCAAACGCGATCAGTTTCGAGGTGGCGCGCAAAGCGGGCATGCCGGCAGCCAAATCAAATAATGTCCCGGCCAGTGCCGGGCGCCATTCTGGTCCTGGGCTCGCCACGAACCACTAGGCGATCCCATCCACGGTTGTCGCACCGGAATGCGCAGCGCGCTGTACCGTCAAGGAACCATCGCGTTGGTAATGCCGGACATACTTCGCTGCCAGGTTGGCCGTCGGCAACACGATGCAGACATCGATGGCGTTGAACTGGTAATCGATGCACGCGCCCTCGCCGACGCCTGCGCCCAGCCGCAGATAACCGCGGATCAGCGGCTCCATGTCCTTGAGCGCACGCGCCGGAACGATGTCCGCCTTCGGCATGCGGTCCATCGAGACACGGCCTGCGCCGATCGCTTCGGGCCGCAACTCCGGGCGCGCCAGATGGCAGTGATGGAGATATGACAATGGCTCCCGAATCGCATCGACATCGATGCCGCGGAAGCTGGCGCAGCCGAACATGACGTCGATGCGATGGTCGGTCACGTATTGCGCCAGCGCTTTCCACAGCAATTGCAGGACGGGCCTGTTGCGGTAATGCTGCAACACGCACGATCGCCCCAGTTCCAGCAACCGGGCATCGGATTGCAGCAGTCGGGAGATATCAAACTCGCGTGCGCTGTAAAACGCCTGGTTCCCGTGGCGCGCATCACCGCGCAGCAAACGGTAGTTGCCGACCACGCCGCAATCGATCCCGGCCTGCGCCCGGGCATGGTCGATGACGATCAGGTGCTCGGTTACGTCATCGAATGCCTCGACGTCCCGTTCCTCGGCCAGAGCCGCGGCATCGGGAATGGCGCCCCATTCCTCGTAAAACACCTTGTAGCGCAGGCGTTGCGCCGCACGGACCTCGTCGGGCGTCGCAGCTAGCCTGACGGAGATGGCGGACGGATCAGGCATTTCTGGGCACCCTGGCGGCAAGTGCGACACGGTGGCGGCAACAGGATCCATGCAGTGCATGACTGCCCATGCGAGCGACCACTTGTGCGGATGTGCGCCGGAACGGACGTAGCCCGGTTGGCGAAGCGCACCCGGGATTGCCGCCGGGCAACCAATATCGGCACCCCACCCAATCCAGTGGCGGAGAGAGTGGGATTCGAACCCACGGTGGTATCGCTACCACGCCGGTTTTCAAGACCGGTGCCTTAAACCGCTCGGCCATCTCTCCGTGAATGTTTTCAAAGCGACCGTGCTGTCATCTCCGTGAAAGGCGTCGATCCAGCAACTTGAAACGTTCAGCAGCAAGGCGCTGGGGCTCACGCCTTTGCGCGAACATCCGGCAAGTACGCATTCAAATTGTCGCATGCACTTCAGTATCAGCGGTACTGCGCCTCGATACTTTCTTCGGTTTGGCGTCTGGTGCCATGCCACCCGGGCAATTGAGGCAATTCAGGCGCGATTCCTCGATCAGGGGCGGCACTTTTTCCGCCAGGAAATCGATCAGTACGCGCACGGCGGGCAGCAATCCGCGGCGCGAGGCGAAGACGAGGTGGGCGATGCCTTGGGGGAGCCGCCACTGCGGCAGCACCACTTCCAGCTCACCATTGCGAACGGCTTCGGCGCACAACGTTTCCGGCAACATGGTGATGCCCAGTCCGTCCTTGACCAGCGCCATCAGCATCGGGAAATCGAAACCGGACAAGCGCGGCTTGAGATCGATACGGCGCGATTCGCCGGTTGGACTCTGCAGCTCCCAGCGTTGACGGACCTCATCCTCGTGCACGCTCAAGGTGACGTGGGATGCGAGCTCGTCCGGATCTTTCGGGCGGCCCGCGCGGTCGAGGTAGTTCGGGCTGGCGACCAGCAGTTCCTGGATCTGGCCGAAGCTACGCATGACCAGGCTGCCATCGTCGTCGAGTTTGGAACGCACCCGGAAGGCGACATCGAAACCTTCGTTGATGACGTCCACGCGGCGGTTGGTGACCTGCATCTGCACGCGCACCTGCGGGTACTTCGCGAGGAATTCCGGCATCAACCGCGGCATCATCTGCTGCGCGATGCCAACCGGCACGCTGAGCCGCACCACCCCGCGCGGCTCCGCGCTCAGGCGATCGACAACCTCGCGCGCGGCCTGCGCTTCGGCCAACATCGATTGCGTATGGCGATGCACGCTTTGGCCGACATCGGTAACGGCAAAGCGGCGGGTCGAGCGCTGCAGCAGGCGCACGCCGAGATCGGTTTCGAGCTGGCTGATGCGGCGGCTGAGGCGGGACTTGGGAATGCCGAGCGCGCGTTCGGCCGCGGCAAAACCGCCGTGGTCGACGACCATGGAAAAGTAATAGAGATCGTTGAGGTCTTGCATGGCGACAATTCCAGTGCCGGAACAGTGGCCGGTATTAAACATCTGTTATTGCAGCAGTGCAACGCACTTCCCTTGGCCACCCGCCGCGCTGGCCACCCGCGAACTGCAGCAGCTTCCCCAGCCAAGCAGCGGTTTGAGGCACAGGGAAACATCTGAATGACTCAAACCTGCCAAGTTGTCGTTCCCGCGCAGGCGCAAGCCAGGTGACTTGGAACCAACAAGAGCAGTGGATGACTCACTGCCCTTGCGCTCTTCGGGCCGCCCTTCGGCCGTACTGCGCGCTGCGCTGACGTCCCGCCGTCACGGGAAAGACACGCCAACGACGGTTCGAGAGCCGCCCTGCAACACCTGCGGCTGGTCAGGCGATTTGTGTTGCACCGCCCATGTAGGGGCGCAGGACGTCGGGAACGGCGATCGAGCCGTCCGCGTGCTGGTAGTTCTCCATCACCGCGATGAGTGCGCGGCCCACGGCGACGCCGGAGCCGTTCAAGGTGTGCACGAGCTCGGGTTTGCCGGTGACTGGATTGCGCCAGCGGGCCTGCATGCGACGCGCCTGGAAGTCGCCGCAGTTGGAGCACGATGAGATCTCGCGATACGTCTCCTGCGACGGCAGCCAGACTTCGAGGTCGTAGGTCTTGGACGCCGCGAACCCCATGTCGCCGGTGCACAGCAGCATGCGCCGGTATGGGAGGCCGAGTTTTTCCAGCACCACTTCGGCGCAACGCGTCATGCGCTCGTGTTCCTCAGCGCTATCCGCAGGTGTCGTGATCGACACCAGTTCAACCTTCTCGAACTGGTGCTGCCGGATCATCCCGCGCGTATCTCGGCCGTGGCTGCCCGCTTCCGCGCGGAAGCACATCGAGTGGGCGGTCATGCGGAGGGGTAACGACGTTTCGTCGAGGATTTCGTCACGCACGATGTTCGTGAGCGGGACTTCGGAAGTTGGTATCAGGTAGCGCCAGCCCTCCCCCACCGCGACGGAAAACAGATCCTCTTCGAATTTCGGCAGCTGTCCCGTCCCCTGCATCGAGTCCGCATTCACCAGCAACGGCACATTCGTTTCCTGGTACCCATGCGCATCGGTGTGCAGGTCCAGCATGAACTGCGCCAGCGCGCGATGCAGCCGCGCCAGCTGGCCGCGCAATACCGTGAATCGCGCTCCCGACAATTTGGCTGCGGTGTCGCCATCGAGCCAGCCGTTGCGCGCACCCAGTTCGACGTGATCCTTGACCGTGAAATCGAACACGCGGGGCGTGCCCCAACGCTGGGTTTCCTGATTCGCCGTCTCATCCTTTCCCTCAGGCACGGACGCATCGGGCACGTTCGGGATCTCCAGCGTCATGGTTTCGAGCCTGGACTGGATCTCCTGCAATTGCGCTTCCGATGATTTCAGCGCTTCGCCAAATCCCGCCACTTCCGCCAGCAATGCCGCGGTGTCCTCTCCCTTGGCCTTCGCCTGCCCGATTGCCTTGCTGCGCGTATTGCGCAGATTCTGCAATTCCTGCGTGCGCGACTGGACGCGCTTGCGGTCGGTCTCCAGGGACTCCAGCGCGGATACATCCAGGACATAACCGCGCTTGGCGAGGCGAGCGGCGAGTTCGGCAGATTGACTGCGCAACAGGTAGGGATCGAGCATGGACAAGCACACGGCGGAAGGGCCGTGAATTATCGCTATTTATGCTGCGCGATGCCTGTCGGCAAGGTCCCCGTCATTGCGGGAAGGCAAGGCAATCGCATCGCGCCCGAAACGGCCAGAGACGGCCCCGTCGCCGCGAGTCAAGCAAAACCTTGAACCCACTGCCAAGGCCACGGGATCCCGCCTTCGCGCAATGACGTCGTCCGGCATACGGCTTATGCCAGAATTCCGTCGACAGCCCCCTATCCGCAGATGACCCGCATGTCCGATCCCGCACCGCGTCCACGCCGCCCGCTGCTCGACCTTTCGCGTCGCACATGGTTGCTGGCAGCTGCTGCCTTCGTCATGGGGCTGCTGCTGTTCGCGGTGATGCTGGCGCGGCGGGGCGATGACGGCTTCTTCCGCGTGGCGCCCGTGGCGAAACCGGCAGATACCGCGGCGGAATTCGATCCATTGCCCGCACCGCTGCCAGGCGACGAAGGCGTGGCCGACGACCAGGACATACAGCCGCCGCAACCGGTAGAACGTCCTTACATCGTGGAACAAGCGCCGCCTGCGCCACCGCCGCCGCCGCCACGAGCTATCGCATCGCAGGCACCTGAGGGTGCCGGGATGCCTGGCGCGCAGCTGGCGCGCGGTGATTCGCCCGAACCGATCCCCGGACAGAACCCGTCGCCGCGGTATCCACTTGCCGCGCTGCGCCGCCGCGAGAGTGGCACGGTGAGGGTGCGTGCGGATGTGGGCCCCGACGGCGTGCCGACTTCGACCAGCCTGGTCGAAGGAAGTGGCTCGCGCGATCTCGACCGCGCGGCGCTGGATGCCGTCAGGCGCTGGCGTTTCCGGCCGGCGCAGATAGATGGGCGGCCGACCGTGGGCAGCGTGGTGGTACCAATCAATTTCGAGGCCAATCGCTGAGACCTGGGCGCGATAGTTTTTCCTGCTCGTGCGCGGGCGTCATTCGTGCGCGGTCACCCTGCGGAGAGACCCGAGGCAGGCATCCGTGACGATCCGAAAAACATGTCGCATATGTCTCCCGATTCGCTGGCATGACGAGCGATGTCGACACGGCGGGCAATGACTTTTTTACCATTTGCTCACGGCTTGACCACAAAGCGGCATGGCAGACTCGTTTCGATACTCATCTGGAGCAACGACATGGTTGATACGCCGCGCCGCAACGACGATGACCTCGTCATCCCGCCCCCGCCAGAAGTCGTGGTCGTCGAACCGCGCAGGCGTGCCAGCGGATTGATCTGGCTGCTGCTGTTGCTTGCCTTGGCCGCGCTGGGGTGGTGGTGGTTCAGCCAACGCGCGAACATCGACGATGCCGGCACACTGCCGCCAATGGATGGCACGGCGTCGACGGAGCCCGTGATCGGCGATAGCAATGCTTTGCCAAGCGAAAGCGACAATGCCGACCGCGCCGTCACGCCTCGCAAGCCAGCCGCCAAACCACGGCAGGTCGCGAAGGCGGCGACGCCACGGATCATCGTGGCCCGTCCGTTGAGCAATCCGAAGCCTGCATATCCCGTTGACGCGCAGCGACGCGGTGAAACCGGCACCGTGATCCTGCGCGTGAACGTAGCCGCCGACGGCAGTGCAGGCGATATCGATTTCGTTCAGCGCAGCGGTTCGCAGGCGCTCGATCGCGCCGCCCAGCAGGCGGTTAGGAAGTGGACGTTCAGTCCGGAAACGCGGGGTGGCATGGCGACCGCGAGCACGGTCGAAGTGCCGGTGACGTTTACGCTGCCGGCGCAGTGACTGCTGCGGACATGACTGAAAACAGGCAATGGAAACCGCGTCAACCCGGTGAGATCCGGGACCAACTGCCCCACGCCAGGCACTAGGTTCCTCGCTCTCGCCAGGATGACGAGCGTGGGTTTCCACGCTTGGGGAGTTCAGGCCTGCTCGGACAAACGCACTTCATGCAGCGCCATCCCAGCTGCGTTCGCAATCGCTTCAAATCCAGGAAACGACGTTGCCACATTGGCGACGTCGTTTATCCGGGTAGTGCCAACCGCAACCTGCGCCGCCACCGCGAACGCCATCGCCACGCGATGGTCACCGCGGCTGTCGATGACCGTGTCGCCGACGGTGCCGCAAAAGCTGCTGCCGCCGTGAAGCGTCGCACCGTCCGGTGTTTCGTCGACACGGACACCAAGCGCACGCAGACCGTCCGCCATGCCGGCAATGCGGTCGGACTCCTTGACCCGCAATTCAGCCGCGCCACGAATCGTCGTCGCCCCATCTGCTGATGCCGCCGCAACGAACAACGCCGGGAACTCGTCGATCATGTCCGCCACATGCTCGACCGGCACTTCGATACCGCGCAACGGCGCATGGCGCACCAGCAGGTCGGCCACGGGTTCGCCACCCTGCTCGCTGCGTTGCTCCTCGAGGATGTCGGCGCCCATCGCGCGCAGCACGTGCAGCAACCCGGTGCGCCGTGGATTGAGGCCGACCTGTCGAAGGCGCAGTTCCGAACCCGGCACGATGCTGGCGGCGACGATAAAAAATGCCGCCGAGGAAAAATCGGCCGGCACGATGACATCGTTCGCGCGCAACCGGTGTCCGCCCGTCAAACGCGCAATGCCGGGTGCGAACTCGATCGGATAGCCGAAGGCACACAGCATGCGTTCGGTGTAATCGCGCGTTGGTGGCTCGCGCACGATGGTTTGGCCTGTTGCGTACAGGCCTGCAAGCAGAATCGCGGACTTCACCTGTGCACTGGCGATTTCCGATGTGTATTCGATGGCACGCAATTGACTTCCAGCGCGCAGTTGCAACGGGGGCTCGTCACCAGCGGCCATGTCGATGCGCGCGCCCATGCGTCGCAGGGGTTCGGCGACGCGCCCCATCGGACGCTTTGACAGCGAGCCATCGCCGACCAGCGTGCTGCCGAATGCCTGCCCCGCCAGCAACCCCGTCAAGAGGCGCATCGCCGTACCTGCATTCCCGCAATCCAGTGGTGACCGCGGCGCGCGCAGCCCATCGACACCGACGCCATGCACGATCCGTACGCCCGGCTGCGGCGCGTCGATCCGCACGCCAAGCTGCTGGAAGATCGCCGCGGTCGCGCGCGTGTCTTCGCCTTCGAGGAACCCGTCG
>JBDSEX010000173.1:0-3772 GCA_039919835.1 Luteimonas sp. | reverse complement strand
GAAACATACGGCAATACCTTGTTCGTGGTTGTCCACACGGCGCAGTTGCTGGATGGGCATGTGCGTTTTGGCGAGACGCACGCCTTCGTCGGCGCGCACTTTCTGGTGACCGTGCGGCACGGCGCGTCCCTGTCCTACACCCAGGTCCGGGAGCGATTCGAGCGCGAACCGGAACTGCTGCGACTCGGTCCCGCGTTCGCGCTGTACGGCATGCTCGATTTCATCGTCGACAACTACATCCCCATCGTCAACGAATTCCGCGACGAGTTGAATGAGCTGGAGCAGGATATCTTTTCGGACACATTCCGCCGCGACACCATCATCAAGCTCTACAACCTGAAGAAGGAATTGACGCAGATGCGGCTCGCGGTCGCGCCGCTGCAGGACATCCTTTCGCAACTCACCCGCACCCAGGTGCCGCAGGTCGCCGACGAGACCAAGCTGCATTTCCGCGACGTCCTCGACCACGTGGTGCGGCTCAACGAATCCATCGACACGCTTCGCGAGATGCTTACCGCGGCGATGAGCGTCAACCTGTCGCTGGTCAACATCAACCAGGGCGAAGTGGTCAAGAAACTTGCCGGCTGGGCCGCTTTGCTGGCCGCGCCGACATTGATTGCAAGCTGGTACGGCATGAACTTCGAGCACATGCCTGAACTTGCTGGCCGTCACAGCTATTTCATCGTCATCGGCGTCACTGCGGTGGTTTGCATCGCGTTGTACCGCTATCTGAAAAAGGTGCGCTGGTTGTAGGAATGACATGCAGCATCGGAAGCGCGAAGCTTCCGGAAAATGCAAGGCGTTCCAGGCCAGACCCGCGATCGACATTCCCGCGAGGGCGGCACGAGGTTCCCTTGCTTCCTTCGCCTGACGTCATCGGGGCCCGCTTTCGCGTCGAGAACGGAGACGAGGGTTGCCAACAGCGTGCGGACAGGTTCGTACCCAAGAAGTCGCAGGAGAGGTCATGACGCCATTGGCAAAACTCGGCTGGACAGCGCTCTCCATCTTCGCGGCCTTCTGCCTCGGCACCATCGCGCTCACCCGCGGCGAAACCATCAACGCAATGTGGCTGGTCGCCGCCTCGTTGTCGGTGTTCTTCATCGGCTTTCGCTTTTACTCGAAATTCATTGCTGAAAAGGCCCTGCGGCTGGATGCGACACGCATGACGCCGGCATGGCGGCGCAGCGACGGCCTCGATTACGTTCCCACCGAGAAGTCGGTGCTGTTCGGCCACCACTTCGCCGCCATTGCCGGCGCAGGCCCGCTCGTCGGACCCGTGCTTGCGGCGCAAATGGGCTATTTGCCCGGCATCATGTGGATCCTGTTCGGCGTGGTCTTCGCCGGCGCGGTGCAGGACTTCATGATCCTGTTCTTCTCGGTGCGCCGCGACGGAAAATCGCTCGGCGACATGATTCGCGGCGAGATGGGGGCCGCGGCCGGCATCACCGCCATGGTCGGCATCCTGATGATCATGGTGATCCTCCTGGCCGTGCTGGCGCTGGTGGTGGTCAAGGCGCTGGCGACCAGCCCGTGGGGTGCGTTCACCGTGGCGATGACCATGCCGATCGCGGTCTTCATGGGCTTTTACCTGCGCTACCTGCGTCCTGGAAAAATTCTCGAGGTCTCGATCATCGGGTTCGTTTCGCTGCTGCTGTCGATCTGGCTCGGCGGCATGGTCGCGGCCTCGCCGCACTGGGGGCCGATGTTCACCTTCGACGCCAGGGCGCTGGCGTGGATGCTGATCGGTTACGGATTCATCGCCGCGGTGCTGCCGGTGTGGCTCGTGCTGGCACCGCGCGATTACCTGTCGACGTTCCTCAAGATTGGCACCGTGCTGCTGCTTGCCGTCGCAATCCTGTTTGCTTCGCCCCAATTGCAGATGCCGGCGGTGACGAAATTCATCGACGGGTCGGGCCCGGTATTCGCCGGTTCCTTGTTTCCCTTCCTGTTCATCACCATTGCCTGCGGCGCCGTGTCGGGTTTCCATGCGTTGATCGCCTCGGGCACCACGCCGAAAATGCTGCCAAACGAGCGCGATGCGCGATTGATCGGCTACGGCGGGATGCTGATGGAAGCCTTCGTCGCGGTGATGGCACTGATCGCCGCCTGCGTGCTGCAGCCGGGGGTGTACTTCGCGATGAATGCGCCTGCAGCGTTGATCGGCACCACGGCAGAACAAGCCGCACAGACGATCAGCAGCTGGGGCTTCGTGTTGACGCCCGACGTGCTGGTCGCAACCGCGAAGGACATCGGTGAAACCACGCTCCTTTCGCGCACCGGCGGCGCGCCGACGCTCGCCGTTGGCATGGCGCAGATCCTGCACGGCCTGGTGGGCGGCGGCGGCATGATGGCCTTCTGGTACCACTACGCGATCCTGTTCGAGGCGCTGTTCATCCTGACCACGGTCGATGCCGGCACGCGTGTGGCCCGCTTCATGATCCAGGAATTCATCGGCCTGGCGTATCCGCCATTCCGGCGCACCGAAAGTTGGCCGGCAAATGTCGTATGCACCGCGATTGCGGTGTCGTTGTGGGGGTATTTTTTGTACCAGGGCGTGGTTGATCCTCTTGGCGGCATCAATACTCTGTGGCCGCTGTTTGGTATCGCCAACCAGATGCTGGCCGGCCTTGCGCTGGTGTTCGCCTGCGTAGCGCTGGTCAGGATGAAGCGCGAAAACTTCCTGTGGATTCCCTTGTTGCCTACGACGTGGCTGCTGGTCTGCACGATGACCGCAGGCTGGCAGAAGCTGTTCCATGCCGACACCAGGATCGGTTTCATTGCCAATGCGCGCAAGTTCACGGATGCGGCGGCACGCGGGGAAATTATCGCGCCCGCAAAATCAATCGAGGAAATGCAGCGCGTCGTGCTCAACAACCAGATCAATGCGGCGCTATGCGCGTTGTTCATGGCCGTGCTGGTGTTGACGGTGTTGTTCGGGCTGCGCGCGGCGCTCAAGGCGCGGCGTTCGACAACGCCGACCGCGCAGGAGACGCCGCATGTTGCGTTCGAAGCGTGAGATGAAAATAGTATCGGCCGCTCTGGTTGCAGCTGCATCCAAAGCATGGACCTGGGCCACACGCACTGCGCGCCTGGCCGTGGGCGTGCCCGACTACGACGTGTACATCGCGCACATGCAACGCATGCATCCCGATGCCGTGCCGATGGATCACGAATCCTTTTTCGCCGAGCGCCTGCAGGCGCGTTACAGCAAGAACCGCTCGCGCTGCTGCTGATGTCGTGGGCGCTCCCAGCGTTCGCAATGGGCTCTACCGTTCAGACGCACCGACGACGGGCAGTCCTCCAACCACGTCAAGCACCGGCCATGCCCCGCAACATCACGCCGACGAGATACGCCAGCACCGTACCTGTCGCATAGCCCAGCGCCCCAAGCAATGCGCCAACCGGGGCCAGCGAGGGATGGAACACCGAAGCCACCACCGGTGCCGACGCCGGCCCGCCGATGTTGCTCTGCGAACCCATCGCGAAATAGAAGAACGGCACGCGCAGTAATTTTCCGAACAGCCACAGCAACACGATGTGCACGCTGATCCAGATGATGCCAAGCGCGAACAGCCACGGCTTGTCGGCCAGGGCCAGGATGTCCATCTGCATCCCGATACAGGCGATCAGGAAGTACAGCAGCAGCGTGCCGATCTTCGATGCACCGGCGCCGTCGAGCGTGCGCACGCGGGTGAAACTCAGGGCCAGCCCGATCACCGTGGACAACACCACCACCCAGACGAAGGGTTCATGCAGGCTCACCTGCTGCGCC
>JBDSEX010000159.1:0-3218 GCA_039919835.1 Luteimonas sp. | reverse complement strand
TGAACGCGTCGTAACCCTCCCCCAGCGTCGATGACTGCAGGAACAGCTGGATCCGTCCGCTCACGTCCTGGATGGTGATGAAGCTGGCCTTCCCCATCACGCGCTTGACCATCAGGCGGCCGGCGAGCGCGACACGGCGGCCGCATGCTTCCAGCGCTTCCGATGTCCATTGCCCGGCATCGACGTACTCGTCCTGGAGATCGCCGGCGTGATCGGTGCGCCGGAAATCGTTGGGAAACGCGATGCCCTGCCCGCGCAACGCCGTGAGCTTGCCGCGACGCTCGGCGATCAAGCTGTTCTCGTCGATCGCTGGCTGCAGAGGAAGGTCGTTATCGGTCATGGCAGATGTTCGGATGATGCTGCTTGTGATGTTGCAGGCGCGGCTTCAGCTGCGACTGTGCAAATGCCTGGCGGGAACGACGGAAACCACGAACGCGGTCGATGCGACGCTTCGTGACTTCCGTCGCTGCTGCGGGATCAGGAACTCACGGCTGACTCCCCTACGGGAGACGCAGCATTACACGGCGTCGATGCGCTTGGAACCAGCTTCCAGCCCCGACTTCAAACTGGCCTCGACGAATTCGTCGAGATCCCCATCCAGAACCTTCTGCGTATCGGTCCGTTCGACACCCGTGCGCAGGTCCTTGATGCGGCTTTGGTCCAGCACGTAGCTGCGGATCTGGCTGCCCCAGCCGATGTCCGACTTCGTCGCTTCCAGTGCATTCTTCTCGGCGTTGCGCTTCTGCACCTCGAGCTCGTACAACTTCGCCTTGAGCATCTTCATCGCGGTGTCGCGGTTCTGGTGCTGGCTGCGACCAGTCTGGCAGGCTGCAACGGTGTTGGTGGGGATGTGCGTGATTCGCACGGCGGATTCCGTCTTGTTGACATGCTGGCCGCCGGCACCGGACGAGCGGTACACATCGGTGCGCAGGTCGGCCGGGTTGATATCGATCTCGATGTTGTCGTCAACCTCGGGGGAGACAAACACTGAAGTAAATGACGTATGCCTGCGATTGTCGGAATCGAACGGAGATTTGCGCACCAGGCGGTGCACGCCGATTTCCGTCTTCAGCCAACCATAGGCGTAGTCACCCTCGACGCGAAACGTGGCCGACTTGACGCCCGCAACCTCACCGGCGCTGACTTCCATCAATTCAGCAGTCCAGCCGCGTGACTCGGCCCAGCGCAGGTACATGCGCAGCAGCATCTCGGCCCAATCCTGCGCTTCGGTGCCGCCCGCGCCCGCCTGGATATCGACGAAGGCATTGGTGGCGTCCATCTCGCCGGAGAACATGCGCTGGAATTCGAGCTTTTCCACGCGCGTTGCAAACTGCTCGACATCGTCGACTACCGCATTGGCCGTGTCTTCGTCGTCCTCGCCTTCCGCAAGCTCGAGCAGCTCCCCTGCCCCGACCAGCCCTTCGCTCAAGTCGCTGATGCCACCGACGATCTTTTCCAACAGCGAGCGTTCGCGGCCGAGCGTTTGAGCGCGCGAGGGATCGTTCCAGACGGACGGGTTTTCCAGCTCTCGATTGACCTCTTCCAGGCGCTCCTGCTTGGCGTCGTAGTCAAAGATACCCCCGGAGCGAGTGCAGCCGGCCACTGAGGTCGGCGATGCGCTGGCGGACTGGATTGAGTTCGATCATCGGAAGAAAGCGGTTGCTGAAAGAGGCGCGAATTCTACCAGCCCGTGCCGCGCTGGTTGCTACGCCGCGGCGCCGACGCGACCGCGCAGGGCGTCGCGTTGGCGGCGGCTGCAAGGCAGCACGCCGCCATCCTTGAGATGGATGCGTGCATCGCCGGTATCGAGTGGTTCTATCGACGCGAGGTGGTCCAGGTTGACGATGTAGCTGCGATGGATGCGCACGAACAGCCTCGGGTCGAGTGTCGCCTCGATCCCCGCAATCGTGCTGCGCAACGGATAGTCATGGCCGCGGACACGCAGGTTCACGTAGTTTCCGGACGCCTGAAGCCACTCGATGTCCGACGCTGCCACCAGGAACTCGCGTCCGAGTTTGCGTACAAGGAAACGCTCAGGTCGGTCGACGGGCTCCAGCGGAGGCCCTTCGTCGGGCGCATCCAGCAGGCTGGCTTCACCCTGCGAGCGCCGCAGGATGAAGCGATAGAGTTCGATCAACGCCACCATGCCCGCGTAGGAACGGGCGTCCTTCAGGTATTCGTAAAACAACTCCGTGTGCCACGGGCTGAAATCGTATTCCATGGCCTGCGTCCGATAAACGAGCACGCGCAGGCCGACCATGACGAGCACATGCACCAGCGAGAACGCCATGCTCGCCGGCAGGTGCCAGAGCAGCCGCCGACGCCAGTTGTCCCAATGCAGCGGAAACGCGCGGGTGAACCACACGACCGCAGGCACCAGTGCCAACATCGACACACCGCTGGACATTTCCCAGACGGCCGGCTCCCACTCGGCGAAATCAAGACCCACCCGGCGTATGTCCATCAGGACGGTAATGCTGTTCACGACACCATTGAGCAACGTGACTGCGAGCCAGTAGCCGACCTCGAAGGTGCGCTTCCAGGGCAGGAAGCGGTCGTAGGAGCTGGGGACGTGGGGATGCATCCGCGCATTCTAAGCGGGCGTCGTCGTGCGTCGCTGCGCATTCGCCCCTTCGTTCCTCGCCTCGTCCCAAACCCACTGCGGCCGGTCACATTCCGCTGGCCAGCAATGGACCGCTTGGCGAATGTACCGGGAACCTATCAGGGAATTTGCCATGACACGTCGCCACGATCTGGACTGGATTCGCGTTTGCGCCTTTGCATTGCTGGTGCTGTACCACGTCGGCATGTATTACGTGACATGGGATTGGCACGTGAAAAGTCCAGCGGCCTCGACGGCGCTTGAACCACTGATGGTGCTCACGTCACCCTGGCGTTTGTCGCTGTTGTTTCTCGTGTCGGGTGCGGCGACAGCGTTCCTTCTGGACAAATCCCGCACCGGATTCCTGCGGGCGCGCAGCTGGCGGCTGCTGGTGCCGCTGGTGTTCGGGATGCTGGTCATCGTCCCGCCGCAGGCTTACTACGAAATCGTCGAAAAATCCGCCGGTGGTTACACCGAAGGTTACCTAACCTTCTGGGGCCGCTACCTGCACGGCGACGGCAGCTTTTGCCGCGATGGAGAGTGCCTCGACCTCCCTACATGGAATCATCTCTGGTTCGTCGCCTATCTATGGGTGTACACGGTACTGCTGTGGGTG
>JBDSEX010000024.1:0-2580 GCA_039919835.1 Luteimonas sp. | reverse complement strand
TGACGGTACACAGCGGCGGCCGTCGCCTGCAATGCCATCACTGCGGCGCGCGGCAGGGCGTACCGCTTGCATGTCCCGATTGCGCGAGCTTGATGTTGCAGCCGCAAGGCGCCGGCACCGAGCGCATCGAGGAATTGCTGGCGGAACTATTTCCAAATGTGCCGGTGATCCGCATCGACCGCGGCAGTACCCGTCGCAAGAATGCGCTTGAAAGACATTTCGAAATACTCGGCGCGCAGCCCGGCATCCTGGTCGGCACGCAGATGCTGGCCAAGGGCCACGACTTGCCGAACCTCACGCTGGTCGCCGTGGTGGGCATCGATGAGGGCCTGTTTTCCGCTGATTTCCGGGCAAGCGAAAAACTCGCGCAGTTGTTGATCCAGGTTGCCGGCCGTGCCGGTCGCGCCGAAAAGGCCGGCGCGGTGCTGCTGCAGACTCACCATCCCGGACACCCCTTGCTGCACACGTTGATCAATGGCGGTTACCACGCCTTCGCCGACGACGAACTCGCGCAGCGCCAGGCTGCCGGTTTCCCGCCCTTCGCGCATCTGGCACTGTTGCGCGCGGAAGCCAGGCATGCCGACTTGCCGATGGTGTTCCTGCAGGCGGCGAACGGCGTTTTGCAGGACGGACCGGGCAGAGTCTCGACGGAACCTGATTCGCCTGGCTCCGCGCAAGCGAATGCGAACACCGGGATCGAGCTCCATGGTCCCGTGACCGCACCGATGCCCAAACGCGCCGGCATGCACCGTGCGCAGTTGATCCTGTCGTCGACGGGCCGCCGCGGCCTGCATGCGGTCCTCGATCACGCGTTACCGCAGATCTACGGATTGCCCGAGGCGCGCAAAGTGCGGTGGTCGCTGGATGTCGACCCGACGGATTTGTTCTGACGCGATGAGCACGCGCCGCGATGGCTGCAAGATACAGGTACGGTATTCCTCTACGATTCACGATGGTTCTCCAGTGAGGCCTGCATGACCGACGGCGGCCAAAAAAACCTTCCCCATCTGGTCATCGTCGGCGGCGGTTTCGCCGGCTTGTGGGCCGTGCGCGCATTGGCATCGACAACCGTGCGGATCACCTTGCTCGATCGCGGCAACCATCACCTGTTCCAGCCTTTGCTGTACCAGGTCGCCACCGCCGGCCTGTCCGCCCCTGACATCGCCGCGCCGTTGCGGCACATCCTGCGGAGACAGGCGAATGTCACCGTGCTGATGGCGGAAGCCGAAAGTATCGATACCGCGCACAACCGCGTCCTCCTGCGCAATCGCGATGCGATCGCATTCGATGTCCTGCTGCTTGCCACCGGCGCGACGCATGCGTATTTCGGGCGCGATGACTGGGCCGCCCACGCGCCAGGATTGAAGACGCTCGACGATGCGCTATCGATCCGCCGCCGCATCCTGTCCGCGTTCGAGCACGCGGAATCCGAATCCGATCCTGAAAGGCGCCGTGCGTGGTTGACCTTCGCCATCGTCGGTGGCGGACCGACCGGCGCGGAACTGGCGGGCACGCTCGCGGAAATCGCAAGACATACCTTGCATGACGAATTCCGTCGCATCGATCCGCGCGAAGCGCGCGTGCTGCTGATCGAAGCCGGTCCGCACATCCTGTCTGCGTTTCCCGAGGTGCTGTCTGAGAAGGCCCACAAGCAACTTGAAACACTCGGCGTTGAGGTGCGCACTGGTGTGCCCGTTACGCATATCGACGGCGATGGCATCCGTATCGGCGATGAGCCGGTCGCGGCGCGCACGGTGTTGTGGGCCGCAGGCGTCGCCGCGTCACCGCTGGCGCGATCATTGAACGTGCCGCTGGATCGCGTGGGCCGCGTGCTCGTCGAGCCGGATTTGAGCGTGCCGGGACATCCGCACATTTTTATCGCCGGCGATCTTGCTGCGATTCAACAAGCGGGCGGAAAACCCGTACCCGGTGTAGCGCCCGCGGCGAAGCAGATGGGCAAGTACGTCGCGCAGGCGATAAGCGACCGGCATGCCGGCAAGCCGACGCGCCGTTTCCGTTATCGCGATTTCGGCAACCTTGCGACGATTGGCCGCAGCGCGGCGATCGTCGACCTGCACGGCTTGCGCTTCAGCGGTTTTCCCGCTTGGGCGTTCTGGCTCGGCGCGCACATCTTCTTCCTGATCGGCTTTCGCAACCGCATGGTGGTGCTGATCGATTGGGCCCGTTCGTACTGGAGCTACCAGCGCAGCGCACGGATCATCCTGGGCAAGTCAAATGACTGATCCCTGAAAGTGGGCACAAACGGCGTGCATGTCTAAATGATTCCAGGCACGAAGCATTGCGCCCGGCCCTGTGCTGCACGGTCTACAAAAAGTTTCGGCAGCAGTTTCTGCAGATCGGATTTATTCCGGGCGTCTAGCCAAGGAAAGCGACGGGATGATGCCGACGTGCGCAGCCTCGGTCTGCGGCCGTCGCCGGCGCGGCGAGACCCAGACTACCCGCGGTCGATCCGGCAGGCGTAACAACCGCGCCGCGCGTTGTGGACGTGCAGGTAGTGGATTTTCGGGTCGGTGAAGAACGTTTCGATCAGTGATTCCAGTCCAGTGCCTTCGACCACAT